>NZ_JAUBRK010000044.1:0-66114 GCF_036701825.1 Microcoleus sp. MOSTC5
TGACATCCGTTACATCCGTTACATCCGTTACAGAATCCGTTGCCGAACTTCCTTCTTCCTTCTTCCTTCTTCCTTCTAAAAGAGTACAAGCTTTAACTAAATTGTCAATATCTAATTCTGTATTTCCCAGGCTGATAATAAATGTTAAATGTCGGGGCATGGGAAGTTCTGCGGTAACGGCGAGTTGAGAGTGCAGAATTTCATCGGCGGCAAATCCTGTGATTCCTAAATCGGATACTTTTACTGTTAGCCTGGTTCGGTCTAATGCTGCAAAACCCGGTGTATTTAACGGTTCTAAAACTGATAAGCAAGGAATTAGACTGATGCGCGATCGCGCTTTTTCTGCTAGCAGTAAAGTTTTGGTCATTAACTGTTCGCCGTGGAGTGCGATTTGTTGGCGGGCTGCGTCTAGGGATGCTAATAATAAGTAACTCGGACTGGTAGATTGTACTAACTGCAATGCTTTATTTAATTTTTGGATATCTATGCGATCGCCCTTGATGTGAAGCATCGATGCTTGTGTCATTGCACCGAGGGTTTTGTGGATTGATTGTACAGTTAAATCGGCACCGGCTGATAGTGCCGGTTCTGGCAAGTTTGGATGAAAGTTAAAGTGCGCGCCGTGGGCTTCGTCTACTAATAACGGTATGTTGTATTGATGGGTAATTTGGGCGATCGCCCGCAAATCTCCGCAGACGCCGTGATAGGTTGGGTAAACTATCATTACCGCTTTCGCGTCGGGATGTTGTTCTAATGCTGCTGCTGTGGCTTCTGGGGTGATGCTGTTGGCAATATCCCAATCCGAGTTGTACTCTGGATTGACAAAAATCGGAATTGCACCCGATAAAATTAAACCTGAAATCGCCGAGGAGTGGATATTTCGAGGCAAGATAATTTTATCGCCGGGGCCGCAAGTCGCTAAGATGGCGGCGATAATTCCGCAAGTCGAACCGTTAGCCAAAAACCGAGTTGATTTTGCTCCAAAAGCTGCGGCGGCTAAGTCTTGAGCTTCGGCAATTGCACCTTCTGGATTAAAGAGATTGTCTAACTCCGGCAATTCGGGCAAATCCGATCTAAATACTGCCGCACCGAATAAGTCAATTAGGGGTTGAGAGATTCCTTGTCCGCCTTTGTGTCCGGGGGCATAAAATGCGGCGTGTGGGTGATTTGTGCGATCGCGCAAGGCATTTAATAGAGGCGTTTGTTGTTGAGAGTTGGCTGGTGACACGCTTAATCCTGATTGCTGTATTTGATATCTAAGTAGAGCGGTATCAAAAAACCATAATATCTTGTTGTAGGGGGGTGAGCCAAGGTCTTTACTTTCACGCCGTTTATTTCTGTACTCACGCGCCCTCGCCATCTAATGTTTATTTGTAACCACATACTTAATTTAATACCAAAGGAATAACTTTCTCTGGAAGTAACAATTAATTATAGTTATTTAGATAGATGTCTCCGCCGCAATCTTTAGTTTATAATTCTGATATAGAACACTACCACAACTCAGTTATCTTTGTTATAAAATATAGCGAGTAGTTGCGAGCAAATGTTTTTGAAACACCTCTATTAGCGAGCAAAAAACTAACATGATTTATCCCACTCCAGATCCATTTCCAGGCCCGCAGATTCCCACCACCGAACCGGGGCTGCCGACTATACCCGCATCGCCACCAGTGCCGGGCCCCGTTCCCGAACCGATTCCCGGACCAGTACCGGAGCCGGTTCCTGCGCCAATTCCCCAGCCCATTCCTGAACCGGTGCCGGAAACTGTTCCCTCTCCAATTCCTCAGACGGTGCCAGGGCCTATTCCTCAGACAATCCCTGAACCTATTTAAATTATGTTTTAGTCGATCGCGAAATTTAAGATTGTTTGTCAGGTCGATCTCAAAAACCGGGTTTCTCCAAAGTCGCCAATCTTTTTGTTGAATATCCGACTTGAAAAAACTCGGTTTTTGCCTAAATTATCAATTAATTGAAGTTGAGCGCAGTCTCTTTACAAAGGTCAACAGCCTCCAAATCAGTGGATTTGCCGTCAGAGTATTCGGCCCTGACATCAAAAACACAGCCCGCATCCGAGCCGCCGTAGTCAGCTTGATTCCACTCAAAATCTGCCTTTTCCCGATCGGCAATCGAGCCGTCTAGCTCGTTTTCTCCCCAAGTATCCTTATCGGGAGCAGAAATATAAACGGCTGTCATCGTCTTGCCGCTGTTGTTAATCACCGAAACTTTGACCATCTCAGCGAAAACGCTAGCTGCTGTCAGCGCTAACAGGGGCAGCGAGAGCCCCGCAGCGATCGTTACTTTGCTTAACAACTTGTTAATCATTTACCTATCTACCTCAAGTTAGATATTTATTCAAGCTTAGCTGTAGAAGTTAGAAGGGACAAGTCAGATATATTGCTATTTCTTATGATATTTTGATACAGTGATATGTTTCTAAATACCTATGCTCACCGCCGGAATTGTCGGATTGCCTAATGTTGGCAAATCTACCTTGTTTAATGCTTTGGTTGCTAATGCCAAGGCAACTGCTGCTAATTTTCCTTTCTGTACGATCGAGCCAAATACCGGTATCGTGGCAGTGCCAGACGAACGGTTGAAGGTGCTGAGCAATATTTCCAATTCCGCGCAAACTGTGCCGACGCGGATGGAGTTTGTGGACATTGCGGGTTTGGTGAAGGGGGCGAGTCAGGGGGAAGGACTGGGAAACCAGTTTTTGTCTCACATTCGGGCTGTAGATGCGATCGTCCACGTTGTCCGCTGTTTTGACAATGATGATATCATTCACGTTGCGGGTTCTGTCGATCCCCAGCGAGATATTGACATTATCAATCTCGAATTAATTTTAGCAGATTTAGCTCAAATTGAACGCAGGCTCGATCGCACTCGCAAGCTGGCCCGCAACAACAAGGAAGCTCAGGCAGAAGTGGATGTACTCGAAAAATTAGTCGCGGTTTTGAATGCGGGGAAACCGGCGCGGCAGTACAATTTCACAGATGAAGAAGCTGAATTAGTTAAAGGTTTGGAATTACTGACTAACAAACCAATTATCTATGCTGCTAACGTGTCTGACGACGATTTAGCAACTGGAAATAGCTATGTCGAACAAGTGCGGGAAGTAGCAGCTAAAGAAAATGCTAAAGTTGTCATAGTTTCGGCGCAAGTTGAGTCAGAATTGGTGGAGTTATCCGAGGAAGAACGAACGGATTTCCTAGAATCTCTGGGAGTAAAAGAAGGTGGCTTGAAATCTCTGATTCGAGCTACTTACGAATTATTGGGTTTGCGGACTTATTTTACTAGCGGGCCGAAAGAAACTCGCGCTTGGACGATTATCGCGGGAATGTTAGCACCGCAAGCTGCGGGGGTGATTCACTCGGATTTTGAACGGGGTTTCATCCGGGCCGAAACTGTAGCATATGAAGATTTGGTTGCTACGGGCGCGATGAATGCGGCTAAGGAAAAAGGCTTAGTTCGCAGTGAAGGAAAAGAGTATATTGTACAAGAGGGGGATGTGCTGTTGTTCCGATTTAATGTTTAGCTTTTTTAAGGAGATGAACACATGGATATCGTTTCGCTGGCAATTGCTTGGCTGGTAACTTCGGTGAGCTTTTTTATTATTTCCAAGTTGCCCATCGGGGTGGACATTGACACTTTTGGAAAAGCGATGGTTTCGGCTGCCGTTTTTGGATTGCTGAATGCTTTGGTGCGGCCGCTTTTTGTGGTTTTGGGTTTTCCATTTGTGTTGGTAACTTTTGGTTTGTTTATGATTTTGATTAATGCTGCTATCTTTGGATTGGCGGCTTGGCTTGTCGAAGGATTTCGCTTGCGGTGGGGAATTTGGAGTGCTTTGCTGGGGGCGATCGCCCTCGGTTTTATCAACTCTTTGCTCTATCAGGTGTTGAGTACGCTGCCAAGTGTAAGGTAGATCGAGGTAACGCGGTAGAGGCGGGTTTATCTATCTTGTTAGCAATACCAAATATCTCTAGTTAACTGGTTCCTAGGCTCTGCCTAGGAATCAATGTCCAGAGGCTCTGCCTCGCTTTCGGAGCAGTAAAATAGGAGGCAGAGCCTCCGGATATGCGTTACCAGGCAGAGCCTAGTAACGAGTAGAATCCGCCCCTAATGAGTAATCACTAATCACTAATTATCAGCAGCAAAAGCCTCTCGACGGCGAGTGTTGTCAACGGGCCAGTTTCTATTTTCCCCGCCAATAATGAGTTTTTCAATCGTTACGAATTCTTTGCTCAGTTGCTGGAAAACATTAATCAAAACATCGAGGCCGATCGCATCGCTAGTGCCCAAATCAAACCAGCAGCGAGCCCAAGAACCTTGATACTCCATTTCTCCCATATTGTGCATCAAAGCCATCATGCTTTGGTCGGCTAGATTAACATCGTAATTCATCTGGCTGATATCTAAGCCTTCATCTTGAACTTGCAAATTTTCCGCATTAAATCCTCCTAGTTTTCCCAAGAAAAACCAAGAGTCAAACACTTCTTCAACATACTGTTTTTCACCGTTTGAAGGCACGTTGCTGAACTTCAGCCAAATCCAGAGGTCAAAGGGGTTAAACTCGCGAAACTCTACTTGCATAGTTTTTTGGTGTTTTTATAGTGGTGGTAAGGCTGTCGGCCCCCAGACTCCATCTGCATCTCTAATTTTATCGCGCATCGGGTCGCAGGCGCGAGATTGGCTGTCGAGACGGTTGCGGGTTCTGCACTGCTGAAAGAAGATTTCGGCTACTAAACTGCGTGGCAGTTGGTCGGGTTTTGCTAAGGCTGCGTCGAAGTTTTTTCGGGCTTCCTCAAGTAAGGTTTTGTTGCCGTCTTTCCCCTGGGATTGGGAAAACAAGATTTGTGCTTTGAGATAGAGAACTTCTGGATTATTTGGGGTTTCTGCTAGCGATTTGTTCGCAAATTCTAAAGCGCGATCGTACTTTTTCAAGTCTCGATAGCCTACTGCCATGCCGCGATACGCTAAGTAGCGGGGAGAGGCTTTTTGTTCCAGTCTTTGAATGGCTTCGTTGGGGTTGGAAAAGGGCAGGTTTGTGGCTAGAATTAAGTCCATGTAGCCTTTGATCAGGTTAAGTTCGGGGTCGTTGGGCGCTATTTTATCGGCGGCCTCTAGGTATTGAAATACTACTCGCAATTTACTCAAAGCTTGGGGCGCGCCTTTGGCTGTTCCTTCTTTAGCTATAATGTGCGACCCTTCTAGAAAGTGACCTGCTGCTGTGTAGATGTTGCCGCGCAATGGATTAGTTTTAGTCAATTTTTCGCCGACTTCGCGGGTTTTTTGTGCGTAGGAATTCATCGAGTTTAAGTCCTGCTCGATGTATGAGAGGGAGGCTGCCATTGCATAGGCTAGCGGCTCGTTTGGTTCCGCTGATAGTGCTTGTTGAATTTGAGTTTTTGCTTGTTTGTAGTTTCCTTGCTGAAACATTGTTTTGAAAGCGGTTTCGGTATTGGGGCCGATCGCCTGCGGGTTGCTGTTGCGAAAGGGATCGCCCGCTACTGCCGAGTTAATGCAGATGCTGAGGGCGATCGCTCCTGCACAGGCGATCGCCCGCACTGTCTGTTTAGAACTTAACATTTGCTTGCCCAGCGATGCTAAAGGGGTTTTCGTCATCGTCAATTCTCTCAATGGAATATACTGTAAACTAGAAACAAGAGAGTTAAATTTTCAGACTCTCGGGTTGCGACCAAAAAAAGAGTGAAATTTGCTTGATTTTTTCTAGATGTTGCGGTATATTTTAATAATGGAAGTGTGAATTTTAATATATAAACGGAATAATTTCCATTATTAAAATATACCATGAAAAAACAGAAAAATCAAACGCCAATCCTGAAAAAAAGGGAATTTTTGTTAAGATTTCTGTAAAATAATTGTGTGCGATCGGCAACAACCAGAAACAGCCTTAACTATTAATAGCACAAATCCGTTAAATCCATTAAATCCCGTACACTGTTAGTTAGCGAACTTCCTTCTCCCCAATTACCAATTGCGTTAATGCTTTATCTAAAAAACTTAGTATATCATCCTACAGCCTGTCCGAATGCTATTCTGAAAAATATTAACTTAGAACTTCCCTCGCAGCAAATGGGGCTGATTGTCGGTCGCAGCGGTTCTGGCAAAAGTACGCTATTAGAAATATTAGCAGGTTTAGCAGAAAAAACTAGCGGCGACATCCGTTGGCGGGAACAAGAATTAACACCGGAACACTTGCAACAGTTAGGGGGGTTAGTATTCCAGTTTCCAGAAAGGCATTTTTGCGGAGGCACAATTTTAGAAGAATTGCGACTGGGACATCCTGAATTGGGACAAGAACAAATTAACTCAGCAATGGCAGAAGTGGGGCTCGGACATTTGCCGCTGCGCGCTTCCCCCCACGCTTTGAGCGGCGGACAACAGCGGAGGGTAGCCCTGGCAGTGCAGTTAATTCGGCAGCCGCATTTGCTACTTTTGGACGAACCGACGGCGGGTTTGGATTGGTCGATGCGGCGGCAGTTGGTAAGCTTGTTGAGCAAGTTGAAAAGTCACTGGACTTTGTTGATTGTTACTCACGATGCTAGCGATTTGCTGAGCGTTGCTGACCGATTTTGGACTTTAGACCACGGGGATTTGCAGGAGGTCGATCGGGCTAAGCTAGAAGCTAAGGAAACGAGTTTTGTTAGTCATTAGTCATTAGTCATTAGTTAGTGCGGGCTAGTCTATCGCATTTATGAAGCATTTTTAAGTGCAGAGAATTTGCAGAGCTTACAAAAGAGTGGGAATAGAAGATGAATCAGATTACAATGCCTGTATTGCCCCAGATGAACGAGTTGTGGCAAAAAACGCTGAATTGGCAGCCGGATGAGTCGCAGCAGCAACAATTTCAGCGGCTTTATGAGTTAATTGTCGAGGGAAATCGCTCCTTGAATTTAACTCGAATTACTGAGCCGATGGAGTTTTGGGAAAAACATTTGTGGGATTCTCTGCGGGGAATTGCGAGACTGCTGCCAGCTAATCACAATTCGGCGGAAAATCCCGAATTGTCCGCCGAGCCGGTGCACAAAGCGATCGACATTGGGACGGGTGGGGGTTTTCCGGGGTTGCCGATCGCGATCGCCCTGCCGCAACTATCAGTTACGTTGCTCGATTCTACGCGCAAAAAAATTACTTTTTTGGAAACAGTTGTGCCGTCTTTAGGGATTGAAAATGCGGCGACTTTGTTGGGCAGAGCCGATGAAATTGCCAGAGCGCCACAGCACAAACAAGCTTACGATCTAGCACTTCTCCGAGCAGTTGGAGCCGCTCCTGTCTGCGCTAAATGCGCGCTGCCCCTGCTGAAAAATGGCGGTTTGGCGGTACTTTACCGTGGGAATTGGACGGTGGAGGAAGAAACGGAGTTGCAAAGGGCGATCGAGCATTTGGGCGGTAAAGTTGAGTCAGTAGAAGCATTCACAACGCCGACGAGTCAGGGGGCGCGGCACTGCGTTTACTTGCGGAAAGTTGTACAGCAGTTCGAGCGTCCCGTGCGCTAGCTATAGCAGTTTTTCAATGGTTTATAATACGAAACCAGGTTAAATAATTTCTCTCTTCTATGAGTCTCGCGTTGCGCGGACTTTGTTTGTATAGTCGCGAATTCTATTCGCCGATTATCCTAATATTTTCAATCTACATAAAACAATGTTTGTAGTTGCGCTGAAGCGAAGACAGCGCCACTACAAATCTGGTTAAACTAACCGATCGCCTGTTCGTAGCGCTTGTTAATTTCCGCCCAATTAACAACATTCCACCAAGCTTTTAAGTAGTCGGCGCGCAGGTTTTGATATTTGAGATAATAAGCGTGTTCCCAAACATCGTTACCCATAATTGGATAGTTGCCATCTATCAAAGGAGTGTCTTGATTGGCAGTCGTTGTAATCTCAAGTTTGCCTGCTTTATTGCGGACTAGCCAAACCCAACCGCTGCCAAAACGCTTAGTGCCGGCATCGTTAAATTTTGCTTTAAAATCGTCAACACTGCCGAAAGTTTGCTTAATTGCTGTTGCAATTGCCCCTGTGGGTTCGCCGCCGCCGTTGGGAGTCATGATTGCCCAAAACATACTGTGATTTAGGTGTCCGCCGCCATTGTTGCGCACGGTTGTGCGAATATCTTCAGGCACTTTGCTCAAATCTCGCAGCATATTTTCAGCAGTGATATTTTTGAGCTGCGGATATTTGCTGACAGCATCGTTGAGGTTTTTAACGTAAGCGGCGTGGTGTTTGTCGTGGTGAAATTGCATTGTCCGCGCATCGATGTGCGGTTCTAAAGCATTGTATTCGTAAGGCAAAGGCGGAAGTGTAAAAGGTCCGGGAGTTTGGGCTGTTTTTGGACTTTCTGCAACTGGACTTGCTTGCGATACATTATTTCCTGACGCTTGGCAAGCACCTGCGGTAATAGCTCCGACGGTGGCAGTCACCAAATACAAGAAATCTCGGCGTTTGAGAGTCATAAAAAATACCTAAGTGAATTATTAACTGTTTTATCTCAGATTAAAGCAAAATGGGAGCGAGTTTAGAAAAAAAGTTCGATCGCCCGAATGGATGAGACGGATGGGCGATGGTTGTGAGAGTTTCTCAAGTATAGGCTAATTGTGTGCGCGTAACTAACTCACGTGCTCCGGTTCCCCAACCCGGTTTCTGTCTCGAAACCGGGTTGTTTTTTGATTATTCTTGGGACAAGCGCTGGATGGCTTCGCCTCCAAAAAGCCGATCGGCTGCTTGAAGAATACCGGGAATTTTAGCAGCGTGGGGACTGTGGGCTAGACAGCGGCGCAAGTCTAATTCATCGAGGCGATCGGCTTTTTGGCCCGGGAACCAGTGGCCCGCATTACCTAAGAGGTTGTAGCGCATCTTGCAATAGTCGATCGTATCGTAAGCCTGCGCCAAATTCCACAGCCACAGAATCACATAAATATTAATACCTCCGGGAGTATTTTCTATAGTTGGTAAACCGACGTGCCAAGTCTTAAACCAATCTTCTCCTAATTTATTAATTGCTGCATCTTCCAACCTGGCTAATATCGGTGGCAAAATTTCATCAGCTCTATCTAACAATTCTACAGCTTTCAGATGCTCGTTAAAATCTTCAGGTTTGGCTGCGCCTAAACTTAAAGTGTGTACTTGCGGATGCGACAAGCAAAACAAATCGTTAAACACCATCGGACTCAGCGGATAGCACAAGTCTACCAATTTTTGCGGCGGGCTGTAAAGTTGACCGCCTTTGTCGGAAGGACTGATAATAAAAACGCCCATATCGTGACGTTTAGCAGCTTCAATAGCCGACCAATTAATTTGATTGATGTAGTACCAGTGCAAGTTAAGATAATCAAATTGATTAGTTTCAATTGTTTTGACAATCACATCCGTCGGGCCGTGGGTTGAAAAACCAATAAACCGAACTTTGCCTTCGGCTTGCAACTTTCTCGCCACATCCATGCAGCCGCCCGGACGCATAGACTCCTCTAGCAATTCCCACGTATTAATGCCGTGTAGCGACAGTAAATCGACGTATTCTAGTTGCAAATAAGCTAAGGATTTCTCAAATTCTTCGCGAAACTCTTGGGAGTTCGGTTTGGGGCTAACTTTCGTTTGCACTATCAATTTTTCGCGGGGAAAATTCGGAAAAATCCACCCCAATTGCATTTCGGAAGTGCCGTAACCGCGAGCAGTTTCTATGTGATTGATTCCGCATTCAATCGAGTAGCTAATCGTCGATTCTAGATTTTGTTGATTGTCTGGCGGAATTTCATTGGCTGGCACGTCTTGCCATTTGTACTGATATCTCATGCCACCGCAGGAAAAGACGGGCATGGATAATTCTGTGCGACCGAATCTGCGATATTGCATCATCATAATCAAAGTCAAAGCTATAGCAGAAGGAAGAAGGAAGAATGGAGAAGGAAGGAAGATGTAACAATCGCAAGGGTTTCACTGATTAAGAACCTCTTAATAGTCTTGGCGGTTGCTATAGGGTAAGAAACCTTGTTTTTGGTATTTTTGCGGGTGGTAACTCCCATATTCCAGCACTCTATTGAACAGGCAAGATGCCTGTTCCACAAATAGTTTTTGACCACCAGCGGGCCAGTCTTGACTATTTAGAAATCTCCCGTACTACGGGTTTTCCGTCTTTGATTTCGCCGACTAAAACCAAATCTGTACAGTCTACAAACAAACCATTTTCTAACACACCGGGAATGTTATTCAAGCTTTTTTCCATTTCTCCGGGGTTGGCAATGTCATCAAATTTGACATCAATTACCATATTACCTTGATCGGTAATTACCGGGCCTGCTTTTTTCACACCCATGCGGAGTTCGGGTTTGCCACCCAATTTTTCAATAGCGCGCATCACTGGTGTTAATGCCATCGGTATAACTTCGATGGGAACGCGAAAAGTCGAACCCAATTTATCAACCATTTTGGAACCGTCAACTACTACAATAAACTGAGTTGCGAGGTAATCAACTACTTTTTCGCGGGTGTGGGCTGCGCCACCACCTTTAATTAAGTTGAGGTGGGGATCTACTTCATCAGCGCCGTCAATAGCAACATCAATTTTGTCAATTTCATCTAGTGTTGTCAGCGGTACTCCGTACTGTTTGGCTAACACTTCTGATTGAAAAGATGTCGGCACTCCTTTGATATCTTTGAGTTCACCTGATTTTATGCGATCGCCCAATGCTTGAATAGTATAAGCTGTAGTTGACCCCGTGCCGAGTCCGACAATCATACCAGATTTTACGCGATCGGCGGCAGCAAAGCCGACTTGCTGTTTCATCAATTTTACGGGATCTTGTTCTGTGGTCATCTTGGGTACTCCTCAATAGTTTTAAGATTATACCATTTAATGAAAATCGGATTTCTCGATACCTACACTTGGGATTACAAAATTGAAACTCCTTACTGCAAACCTTTGGGCGGCACTCAGTCGGCTATTTGTTACTTAGCCGAGGCGTTGGCAGCACAGGGAAACGAAGTATTTTTGCTCAACAATACTTCCAAGTCGGGGATGTCGCGCGGCGTTGATTGCAGGCGCAGGGTGGGGGACAAATCTAATTTAGAATTGCTGCGATCGCTCGATTTTTTAGTTATAGTCAATATAGTCGGCAAAGCACTGGAAGTTAAGCCGCTTTTGGGGGGACAAACTAAATTAATTTTGTGGATTCATAACGAACCGGGCTTTGTATTCCTCGAAAAGTTTAAGAATGAGCAAGAAATCAATGCTTGCGATGCCTTTGTATTTGTCAGCGACTGGCAGCGCGAGCAATTTCACCGGCGCTTTGGGATTGACTCCAATCGCAGTTGTGTTTTAAGAAATGCGATCGCACCTTGTTTTGCTAACATTTTTCCCGATAACAGTTCTATCCTCTCTTATAAATCTCGACCGCCAATTTTAGCTTACACCAGCACTCCATTTCGCGGACTTGATATTTTGTTAAAAGTATTTCCCGAAATTCGTCAAGCTGTCCCCGGAACCAGATTAAAAGTATTTTCAAGCATGAAAGTACACCAAATAGACGACAATGATAACCAGCTTTTTTTCGGTCAACTTTACCGCCAGTGTCAGGAAACAGAAGGCGTCGAGTACGTCGGTTCCGTACCGCAACCAGAACTCGTCCGGCAACTGCGTTCAGTCGCGGTTTTAGCTTACCCGAATACCTATTTGGAAACCTCATCTATTGCCGTGATGGAGGCGATGGCCTGCGGTTGCCGGATTGTGACGAGTGAATTGGCAGCTTTGCCGGAAACAACTGCTGGATTTGCCCGTCTAGTTTCAATGTCAGGCGTGGAAAATTTTGCATCGATAACTAATTGGAAGCGGGCTGGTAAACCAGATTGGGAGGGATATACAAGGCGGTTTTTAGAGGCGATAGTCGGAGTTTTAAATGAGGGCACGGGTGCGGGCGGCGCAACTGCTGAAAATCATCTGAGACAGCAGGTAGAATATATAAATCGAGGGTGTACTTGGTCTGTGCGATCCCGACAGTGGGTAGAATGGCTGAATAGTATTACTGTACAACCTGTAAGAATGGCAGAGCAAATGATAACGGATTCGTTGGTGGATTTAGAAGCAGCTCAAGCTTATTTTGTCAAGGGAAATCGGCTGAAAGATGCAGGCAGGCTTGATGAGGCGATCGCAGATTACAAGAAAGCTTTAGAGTTTAACGGGGAAGATGTCGAATCTCACAAAAAGTTGGCGGAAGTTTATGTTTTGCAAGGAGAATTTGAAAGTGCGATCGCCTGTTGCAATCTCGCTCTTAAATTCAAACCAAATTTTGCTCCGGCTTATTTGACAATGGGCAATGCCCTGCACGCTCAAGACAAGCTGGAAATGGCAATTAAAGCTTATTTGCAAGCTTTAGAAATTCAGCCGAGATTTGCCGAAGCTAGCGCGAATCTCGGCAGTATGTATTACAAGTTAGGGCAATTGGAACAGGCAGCAAATTATTACCAAAAAGCTCTCGCCATTAATCCTAAATTGTGTTCGATTAATTTGATGATGGGCAGCGTTTTGCAGCAGCAAGGAAACTTAGATGCAGCAATTGCTTGCTATGAAAAAGTGCTGCAACTGCAACCGGGAGATGCCAGCGCTGCTGAGAAACTATCGAGTTTGCTAGCACAAAAACAGCGGGAAACTACCGACAGCAAATTTATCGAATTAGAAACAGAATCAGAGGAACAGGAACCAGTATCTGTCAACAAAGATGAAGGCTACGGCTTGCAGCCTTCGAGCATTAATTTGCCGCCAGCGCCCACCACTGAGACTTTAAATACTCCGTTTACAAACCCCGCCGAAGTTTCCGAACAAGTTACCTCGCTCAATGTTCCAGATAGCGGGCAAGTTGCCAATTTTCAAGAAGTAGAACCGTACAAAAAACTGGCAGAACAGTTTTTAGTTGAAGGTAAAATTAAAGAGGCGATCGCCGCGTGCCAGCAAGCGATCAAAATCCGACCAGATTTCATTCACGCTTACGTCACTTTAGGCAATGCTTTGCAAGCAGTAGGCAAAGTTGAAGCTGCCATTCGTTCATATTCTCAAGCCCTAGAATTGCAGCCAAATTTTGCGGAAGTGCGGGCCAATATCGGCAGTATGTATTTCAAAATGGGGCGTTTGGAAGAAGCGATCGCCCATTACCAGCAAGCCATTGCCCTCAGTCCAGATTTAGCAGGCGCTCACTGGAATTTAGGGAAAGTATATCAGAAACACGGCAACATCGCAGCAGCGATCGCCTGTTTTAAAAGAACATCCGAACTCAACCCGCAGCTAGTCGGCGCAGACTTCCATTTTAACTTAGGTAATCGACTATTCAGCGAAGGAAAGCGCGACGAAGCCATCGAAAGCTACGAAAAAGCGATCGCCATTAAACCGGATTGGGCCGAAGCTTACGGTAACATCGGCAGCGCGCGATCGCAACAAGGCAATCTCGACGCCGCCATCGCTTACTATCAGAAAGCTGTAGCTTTAAAGCCGCAATTAGAAGTTTTGCACTTCAATATAGCCAACTCTTTTTTACAACAAAACAAGTACGACGAAGCAATTACTAATTACCGCAATACTCTGAAAATCAAGCCCGATTGGCCGGAAGTTCACGCTAACCTCGGCAGTTGTTTTTCCATGCAGGGACGGCTGGAAGAAGCTTTAGCCAGTTATCAGCAAGCTTTGGCATTAAAACCGGATTGGGCAGAGGTTTACTGCCGCATGGGACACATTCAGAAACAAGATAAGCCGTTGGAGGCGATCGCCAATTTTGAAAAGGCGATCCAATGCAACCCCAAATTCAGCGAAGCCCACCAACAACTGTGCGACTTGCTAAGCCATTCCACCAACCTTGCCGGAGCCCGCAATGTAGCCGACAAATACTGCGAAAACTGCGGCGATGTCGCCCCAATCATGTCAGCTACAGCCTACGTCTTTTCCTACCTGCAATCCGGTGTCAGCAAACAAGCTATTCAGAAACTCGAAGAAATCGAAAAACTCTGCTACGAAAAGGTGGAAAGCTTTAGCGTAATCGAACTAAAACTGCTCTACGAAATCTTCCTGTTTGCAGTTTCTCACCTGCGAGACAACCGCGAAAAAAATGCCAGTTTCTACAGACTAATTGCCAAAGAATACTACAAAAAAGCCGTCCCGCTGCGGCAGCAAATTAACAGAATCAAGCCAGCCACTTACCAAATAAAACAACAGCCTTTAAAAATCGGCTTTCTTTCCAAACACTTCCGCCGCCACTCGGTAGGCTGGTGCAGCGAAGCTTTAATCCGCGAATTAAGCCGCATTACCCCCCACGTTCACCTTTACGTCACCGGGAAACTCAATCGAGATGAAGTTACGCAGCGGTTTGAAGAAATGGCGGGCAAGTTTTACTGGCCTAAAAAATATCCAAATGGCTTTGCTGATGGCGGCGAAATCTTCGCCGAAGTAGCGCAAGACAACTTGGATGTTTTGATAGACTTAGACTCGATGACAGTGCCAACAAATGTCGAAGTCTTATACCAATATCCTGCGGGAATTTGCGTTTCTTGGCTAGGATTCGACGCACCATACATTTCAGATAATCACTACTTTCTGTGCGACGAACACACTCACCCCCCTGGTGTTGAAAAAAATTACTTAGAACAATTAGTGAGATTGCCTGTTTGTTCCGTAGCAATTGGCGAACTGCAAAGCATTCCTGTGAATCGAGAGGCGATTAGAAATGCTCTCGGAATTGGCTTGGATAAAATGACTTATCTGTGCGTTGCGCCAGGGAGAAAAACCAATCCCGAAATGGTACGAGCTCAAGTTCAAATCCTTAAGGAAGTACCAGAGAGTTTGTTAATCCGCAAAGGTCAAGGCGACCCCGATGTTATTCACAGCACTTACCGCGAAGAATGCGAAATTCAGGGAGTAGATTTTGCTCGGATTAAGTTTATAGGGCAAACCAGAAGTGAGGAAGAACACCGGGCTATTTATTATGTAGCCGACGTGCTTTTAGATTCCTATCCTTACAACGGGGGAACTCACAATTTAGAGGCTTTGTGGGCGAATTTGCCAGTGGTAACTCGATCTGGCGACCAATATCTTTCGCGGATGGGTTACGCTTTTATGAAAAGTGCAAATCTTGATGTTGGTGCGGCGTGGAGTTGGGAGGAATACACGCAGTTGGGAGTTAAGTTTGGCCGCGATGCGGGTTTGAGAAATGCGGTGAAAGAGCATTTAGTAAAATCTAAGCAGCCAGAACATCTCGCCCCTTTGTGGAATCCTAAAAAGTTGGCTGAGGATATGTATGAGGTGTTTCAAAAACTGTTAGCTAAATAGGTTAGTCAGTAGTCAGCAGTCATTAGTCATTAGTCATTAGAAGGAAAAATTTCCGCATCTCCCACTCTTCTCCTCTTTCTGTGAAGTCTTGTAACAATCGTCGTGGAAATGCGTAAAAATTCCGCGCCGAATCTGATTAATAGATAGCTAATTCATAGTACCGCGATCGCACTAACTTTATGCCAGTTAGGGCGATCGTTTTTTTAGTAATACCAGTTTCAAAAAAAGAATGCAACTGTAGACAAGCTCCAAACCAGCAGCTTCATCAGTAATTCCCAAATCTAAAATCTAAAATCTAAAATCTAAAATCTAAAATAACCTGACTACTCACTAATCGCGATCGCCACTCGATCTCGCCCGCCAGACTTAGCTCGATAAAGTGCCTTATCCGCCGCTTCTATTAGCATTTTCGGGGAATGTTGACTTTCCGAAACGCCCGCAACTCCCAAGCTGAGAGTCACGCAATCGCTGACAACAGACTTGATGTGGGGAATTGCCAAGGCTTTGACGCGGCTGCGGATTCCCTCAGCAACAGCCTGTGCAGCCACGAGATCCGTATTTGGCAAAATTATCCCAAATTCCTCGCCGCCGTACCTAGCAGCCAAATAGAGGCGTTCTGCAGGTGCGTTCGTGCAAGCATCCCCGATCGCCCGCGCCACTTGCTGCAAACAAGCATCCCCGGCTTGGTGGCCGTAATTGTCGTTGTAAAGTTTAAAACAGTCAATGTCGCACATAATCAAAGATAGCGGTTCCGAAGAGCTAGACTGCTCCCATTCCCCGTTTATCACCTCATCAAACCGGCGGCGGTTAGCTAATTGAGTCAGACTGTCCAAATTCGCCAACGCGTCCAACCGCTGGTTAGCACCAGCTAACTGTTGGTAAAGTAAAGATTGTTCGATCGCGATCGCCACTTGAGTACCCAACTGACTCAGCAAATCCATGTCAAACTGCTGCCACTGGCGGGGTCCCGAACAGTGGTGGGCAATCAGCAAACCCCACAACTTCGGCACTTGACAAGAACCGTTACCTTCCCTAGGTTCCATTCCCTGCTGGACAATCGGCACTACCAAATTTGCCTTCACCTGACACGCCGCCAAAAAATTAAGGTGACACTCGCTCAAATTAGAAGCATGAACATCCTCTATGGCGCGAATGCGGCCCATTAAATACTGTCCGATGTAAGTATTAGCAAAACAGCAATCGTCAATTGGCACCCCCTTCAGTGGAATCCATCCTTCTCCAACTGACTCCACCACCACATCTCCGTTCCAGTCGGGTCGGAAGCGGAAAATCAGGACGCGATCGGTTGCCAAAAACTCCCGGACTTCCGCTACTGTAGTGTTGAGAATATCTTGGAGATCCAGAGAAGAACGGATGCGCGATTGAATCTGTGCGATCAGGCGTTCCCGTTCTATTTGTTGCCGCAGCGCTACTTGGGCTTGCTTACTTTTAGTAATGTCCCGACCTTCCGGCAGCAGCAATACTATTTTGCCAGTTTCATCCGCGACCGGTTTGAGAGAAAAATCAACAATTGCCGTCCGATTTGCACCTTGAAGTTCCACTTCGTAGCGAACAAATTCACCTTTTGCCGATCGAGAAATCGCATCTTGCAACTGTTCCCGAACTTCCTCAGAATCTCCCCACCACGGCAACAGCCAAAACGGTCTATTTGCCACATCCCGCAGCTTAATTCCCGCGAAATCCAGAGAAGTTCGGTTAGCTTCCAGCAGAGTGCCGTCCGGTTTCAACAAGCTCACAAATTGGAAAGAAGAATCAAAAATTGCCCGAAAGCGCCTTTGAGAATCTCCCAACATTGCCGTCACCTTTGCGCGAGAGGTAATATCGCGGAAGCGCCACACCCTGCCAATAATATTTTGTCCGACTCGAATCGGCTGCGTGTAGCGCTCAAAAGTTCGGCCGTCTTTAAATTCAATAATATCGCAGCCTTCGGACTCCGCATCGCTATAAATTTCTTTAACTCTCTGCAAAAAAGCGCTCGGATCTTTAACTTGCTTGGTGAGAAATGTCAGCCGCACCGTTCTATCCATTGAGTTTCTAACTTCTTCATAAATTCCCCACATTTGGACTAACTTTTCGTTAAAACTAATCAGTTCTCCGGCGGTAGTAACGGCGAGGATGCCGTCTGCCGTTGCTTCCAAGGTAGCGTGCAGCAGAGAGCGCGATCGCTCTAATTCTGCTGCGATTAATTTGCGTTCCGTGAGGTTTCGCACTGCTTTTACCTGCACTAAACGACCTTCCCACAATACGAATTTGCTGCGCACATCAGCGGGAAAAGCAGTTCCGTCTCGCCTGAGAAAAATAGTTTCACAGACTGTATTGGTGGCTGCTGAAATCATTTGCGCCGCTTGTTTGTATGATTTCGGCGACAGCAGTTCCAGCAAGCTCATTCCGGCCATTTCCGCAGGTTCGTAACCGAACAGCTCGGCAAAATTGCTGCTGACGCTCAAAATTGTGTCGCGGTCAGCCACGGCAACTGCTTCAAAATAAGCTTCGGATTCAAGCAAGCTCGGTACTACTCTATTCCTGCCATTTTCGCGGGAGTAGCTGTTGCTAATTAGCTGTTTCAATTGCATATTTGCCGAGTACAAAGCGGCCATAGCTTGCCGGTACAAGGCAGTACGTTTATCGACTTTTTCTGCGAGGCAATCGCGATATTCTCGCAGTTCTTTTTCCACTCGAATTAAATCAGTAATCTCTACTGCAAACACGATCACGCCAGCAACTTTACCTGTTTCGTCGCGGTAAGGTATTTTATCTGTCCGCACCCAGCATTTTTGACCCGAGACAGTTGGCAGCAGTTCGACTTTACCCTGTTTGGGAAGACCGGAATTGATTACTTCCAAATCTTCTAAATAATATTGCTCTGCTTCATCTGGATATATTTCATAAAAAGATTTACCTTCTAATTGAGCTGCGGGCAAACCTCTCGATGCAGCGGCAGCTTGATTAATTCGCAGCAGGCGGCTTTCGGTATCTTTGTACCAAATCATCGCCGGCACGGAATCAAAAATAATTTGCTGTTCTTGTTGCTGCCGGCGCAGTTCTGCTTCTGCTTGTTTTCTTTTAATTATTTCTTGTTGCAGTTTTTGGTTTGCTTTTTTGAGTTCAGCAGTGCGTCTTTCTACTCTTTCTTCTAGTTGGTCGTAGTATTTGGTCAGCAAGTTTTGCTGCTGTTCGCGTCGCATTGCTTCTAATTTAAAGCTTTCGCTAACTGACAAACTTGACGATACAAAATCTGCTAATATTTGGGTAAATTCCTGTTCTTCTTCCGTCCAATCGCCGTCAGAACCGTGGCGTTCGGCGCTGACTATTCCCAACCTTTGACCTGCCAGCACAATCGGTACGTTTAACAGGGAAGTCGTGGTGCCCCGATCGGCAAAATAAGGACCGACAAGTTCTCGCGTTCTCGGGTCATTTTCTGCTGCCACAGTTGCGATCGCACTTGCGGAGCTTAAAGCTTGAAAATATGCCGGACAGTCGGCGGCTGTGATGATTATTTGTACGGAATGGAGTTTAGTATTTTGTTCGTAAAGGTCGATGCAGTGAAGATGCGTTTTGTCTTCGCCGTACAGCCAAATACTGGCTCGATCGCAGTTGACAATACTGACAGCAGTTTCTGTTACTTCGCGGATGAATCCTTCTAGATTGTGGCGTTGTTTAAGTTGACTTTTGGCTAATTTTGCGATCGCCCAAGTTGGACTGCGCCAATTTTCTCTCTGTTTGGGCGGCACCGATAGCCTCGATGATTGCGAAGCGGTTTTAATTTCTTCGCAAACTAACAGTACAGCCGGCAGTTGGAAATTGGCAATTGAGCGACCATTGGTATTTTCCTCTATTTTCCAGTCAACCGCAAGCATTGCGCGCGCGGTTGCTTTTACCGCGATAATCCTGCCGTCTTTGCAAGTCAAATTACCTTCCCAACAGGCAATTTTTGGAGTTGCCGTACCGTTTTCCGGCTGGGCCAATCCGGCAAATTCTGCCTGCATTTGCCCTTGCTCTTGGCAGTAAAATATGTTAAAAATTGAATGACAAATTAATTCCTGCGATTTGTAAACGAGGCGAGACTCGCCGAATTGATTGAGCGAAAAAATTCTTCCCAAAGCGTCTAGGACGAAGTAAATGCCAGGAAAATTGTCGTAGAGAGTTAGATACCAATCCTGTTCGACTTGTTGACCGTACGAAAGTTTGGCTGCCGCGAGCTCGCCCTCCGTGTCGGTTAAGTGAGAATTGTTGGTTTCTGGGTTGCTTGAATTACTTTTTTTAGCAAACACTTTTAGCTTAACTCGACTGTAATTAATTTTACTTTCTGGAATTTAACTTTCTTGTGAAACTAAATTAAACCTGTTGTTTGAAAAAAGTTACAAGTTGTAATAAATTTACAACTTGTCCAGCACCCTGCTTTTCGCTTCCCAATGCAACCACTTTGTTTGTAGTTGGTAGACCGTCTGCCGGCGATATTTCCCGCTAGTTGCAATGCCAGCAGGTTTAGCTGCAATTACCCGGTCTGTACTTTTAGCATCCCAGACAATCGAAAAAAACGGCAATCAATAGTTTTAAGTATATATGATAACACTCAAATACCTAGTATTGGGACTGACTTACTTGGGATTCGGTTTGGGATATTTGCCGGGACTGCGGATGAACCGGGCGGCAGTTGCAATTGTTGGGTCAGCTTTTGCGGTGGCTTTGGGGATACTGGACCTCAAAACTGCTTGGGAGGCGATCGACCCAGGTACGATCGTTTTTTTGCTGGGAATGATGATCGTTAATTCGGCTTTGGGAGCATCCGGTTTTTTTCAACTCGCTTTGGAGTTTTTAACTCGCTTTACTCGTTCTCCTTTCGGCATTATGGTGGCCATTACTTTTGGCAGCGGCATTCTATCGGCATTTTTTCTCAACGACACTACTGCTATTTTGCTGGCCCCTTTAACACTGAGTCTGACTCGCTCTTTGTCTCTCAATCCTATCCCTTATCTTTTAGCTTTAGCCGGAGGAACTAATTTAGGTTCGGTGGCGACTGTGAGTGGGAATCCGCAAAATATTCTCGTCGGTTCTTTTTCGGGAATTAGTTATTTAGAATTTGCCCGCTCTCTCGCACCGGTAGCTTTAATTTGTTTGCTGGTTCAAGTAGCTTGGCTGTGGTTGCTTTATCCAGAAGTGCGTTCTTGCAAATCTTTGCCGCAGGTTACCCAAGTCCGCTATCGATTGTTCAAGCCTTTACTAGGAAAAAGTTTGTGGGTGACAGCAGGACTTTTAGTAGCTTTTTTAGCGGGTGCACCTTTAGCAGAATCTGCTTGGATTGCTGCGAGTATATTGTTAATCACTAGGCGCGTAAAGTCCGATCGCATTTTGCAAGGCGTTGACTGGAATTTGCTAGTAATGTTTGCGGGATTGTTTGTGATTACTAAAGCAACTCAACAACTGGGTTTGTTGGACAATTTAACTAATTTGACTGGTACTCCCCTGAGTTTGTTGGGAGTAACGGTAATTCTTTCTAACTTAATTTCTAATGTACCGGCGGTGTTAGTTCTGCAATCGGTGATTGTCAAAACAGATACACAAGCTTGGCTGTTGTTGGCGGCGGGTTCTACTCTAGCGGGGAATTTAACTTTGTTGGGTTCTGTGGCTAATTTAATTGTAGCTGAAGTTGCAGGAAAATCAGGCGATTATTTGACTTTTAAAGAACATTTGCGGTTCGGGCTGCCGCTGACTTTCGTTACTTTGGGAATAGCTTTTTTTTGGCTGTACTAAAAGGCGATAATTCGCGCACTATCGTGTTCATACAATTAAATTTTAACCTCCCGCTTTTACCTGTGCTAACTGGATTTGTTTTCCATGAACCGCAGAGGGCGCACAGGGGAGATGATAAGAGAATAGATGAGAGCGAAAGAGGTAGGTTGAGAAATCCTTGCAGATTTCGGTATAAAGTCTTTAGGTCTGTGTTTGGCGCACAACTGCAAAACTCGCGATTTTCCAAGGCTCTATCTTAAATCCTCGTCCTTCGGGCCACTTTTCAGACAAATTGGCAGGCCGTTCTAACAAATCTACTGCCTCTACAATTTCTAATCCCAAATCACTCTTGAATTCTAACACAGTCTCTTTCCCCTCGGCTTCGCAACACCGCAAAATCCACACATCAGAATCGTCTTCCGATTGTTTGAAAGCCATCAACACTAAATTTTCGGCGGACAAATCCAAGAACTTGCCAACTGCCGGCAGAGTCTTGCGGTCATTTTTCTCTAACTTGGGTAACACCTTTACTAGCAGAGGCAAATTCAACTCGTAGCCGCGCCGAACTGTGCCGGCCTCTTGCCAATTTCCAGCATGGGGATAGACGGCACAAGTAAATTCCGCAACTCCTACATCTGCTTGTTCATCCGGCCAAGTCGAACCCCGAAGCAAAGTCAGCCGAATTCGATTCGGTTGAAGGTCGCAACCGTATTTGCAATCGTTGAGCAAACTCACTCCAAAACCGTCATTGCTGATATCAGTCCAGCGCAAAATCGGCACTTCCCATTTGGCTTTTTCGGCGGGTGTTTGCGGCTTGGTTGTGCGTGCGATCGCACCGCCGGGAATTTCGCAAGTTGCAAAATCTGCTTCTACATTTAACCCAAAGGCTGCTTTTACTAAAACGTGAGTTTCTTGCCAATCTGCCACTGTCTTGATTTTCAGCAGAGGCGAACCTATTTCTACTATATAATCTTGGCAAAACTCCGATTTGCCAATTTGTCGGACTACGCGCAAACTCTGCCGTATTTCTCCCTGCTCTACCCAGGAAATATCTTTCAGTATCGGCGCTGGTAGTTGATGTTTTTCATAATTTGGATCGATATTCCAAGCATCCCAATATTGACCGCTGTCTTGAAATCCTTGCAGTTGATTGCCGCCTGCTGCATTCAAGACTTCTCTGTTATTTACTTTATCCCAAATGCTGGATAAATCCCCGGTTTGTCCGTCTACTGTTGCCCGAATAAATTCATTTTCTAAAACCATTTGTGCGGCTGCAAAATGCGTTTCTTGACCAGGTGTGTTTTTTTGTGCTATACCGTATGTAAGTTTTGAGAACTGTGTCTTTTTTTCGGTTTCTGGACTTGCGGACGCATTATCTACAGTTTGAGCGTCTTCGCGACACAACCAAAACACCCGGTAGCCAACGGCGGGGAGATTATTTGCCCAGAATAACAGTGTAGATTGCGATTGGAGTCGATCGCTCCTGACAATCTGCGACACCAGTGGCTGTCCTGAAAAATCGTAAATTTGCCAAGCTGAATCAGTCACATCGGGAAGCGGTACGGCGACAACCTCAGAGCGCGACCAATTGAGAGTATTGAAAATCAAAATCGGTTGAGCGTCGGGCTGCGGAGGATTCGGCAGAGAAATTTGAGCCGAGATTGCATCCAAAGATTTTAGCAGGATTTCGCGACAACTGCGATCGACCCCGACCCATCCTAGATTAGCATCCGCGTAAACTTGGGCGATCGCAGAACCGGGCAAAATATCGTGAAACTGGTTAAACAAAATTTGTTTCCAAGCTGATTCTAATTCTGATTTCGGATAAACCGCACCAGTACAAATCGTTGCCAGCGAAGACAGCAACTCCGCTTGGTAGAGCAATTCTTCGCAGCGGCGGTTTTGGCGTTTTTGGTCGGCGCGAGTCGTGTAGCAACCCCGGTGGAATTCTAAGTAAAGTTCGTCTTTCCAAATGGGGAGAGTGCGGGGAATAGTTTTGAGTTGTGAGATGGGAGGATTTGCATCCGAAATTACCGACAAATTGGACAATTCTCGCGACCGCAAATTCTCCTGATTGTCCGATTGTGGAACATCGTTTTCGGGCAAACTTTCTGCAACTTCTGGCAAAAACTGACTCTCAATCAAAGACAAATAATCAACCGATTTCGCAAACTCCAACCTCGGGAAAAAAGGCGACATTTTCCAGCGTTTCGCCACCTCCAACATATCACGAGTCGGGCCACCGCCGTGGTCGCCAACCCCAGGCAACCAAAGAGCATCTTGCAAACCAGTCTTAACTTGCCAGTCAAAAGAATAACTTGCCATTTTCACAGATTCTATACTTTCGCCAATTGGAGGAGACATCATACTAAAAATTTTAGTACCGTCCAACCCTTCCCACCAAAACGCACCGTGGGGAAATTCCGTTGTATCGTTCCAACGCAACTTTTGCGTCACAAAATAATCAACTCCACCTTGCCGCAAAATCTGAGGTAATTGCCACCCAAAACCGAAAGTATCCGGTAGCCAAGCCACCCGCATCAATTCCCCAAATTTTTCTTTTGCATAACGCTGGCCGTAAAAAACTTGCCTCACCATTGATTCAGCGGAAATCAAGTTTAAATCCGGTTCTACCCACATCCCGCCGACAACTTCCCAACAACCCGCCGCCACCTGTTTTTTAATCGCTGCAAATAAGTCCGGCCGATGTTCTTCCATCCAAGCATAAAGCGCGGGAGTTGAATGGCAGAAAATCAAATCGGGAAACTCCGATTGCAATTTCAATACCGACTCAAAAGTTCGCTTTGCCGCTTCCCAAGTTTCCGGGACAGGCCACAGCCAAGCTAAGTCTAAATGAGCGTGACCGACCAAATAAATTTTACCTGTATATATAGATGTCCGAGCGCCGCTTTCTCCTATATATATAGATGTAGCTTCGCTGTTTTCTCCAACATCAAAAACCTCATTCCTTCTTCCTTCCTCTGTGACCTCTGCGGCCTCTGCCTTTCCATCATCTAAATCCCCAGAAAAAGCCCGCAGATATCCCAGTAAATTGTGCCGCAAAACAGACAGCGATCGATCGAACTTTTCGCGATCGCACACCGCCGACCAATCAATCAAACCAAGCGCCAAATCAATCTCAGATTTCAGCGTTTCCCCCTTGACAAACATGGGGCGATTTGCTATTTTTTCAGTAGAGAGGTATTGGGAATTTAAATTTTCTAAATTTCGAGTTAGCGAATTCTGCAAAATCTCTAATTCGGCAGCAACAAAACCCGGATCGAAACAACAAGAGTCAGCAGCTTCGTACAAACAAATCGATCGCACTAAAGCACCGCTATCGTGACCCGGACTTACCAACCGCAAAATTACTAAAAATTCATCTCCGGGATTGGCCGACGAACTCAACAAAACTCGATCGGCAAAATCAAATAAATCTCCCTGTCCGACTAACTCGCCGTTGACAAAAATTTGAGCATCTTCTGCCCACCAAGTCAAGCCCAGCAGCAACCGCAAACCAACCACAGGATAGCCGTGCAAATTGTCAGGAATTACAAATTGCTGGCCCAAATACAAAACTTGTTTCCCCGACGGCCACGCAATATGTCCTTTGCCGTTAAGTTCGGCAACAGGGCTGTTACAAATATTTACCGAAGAGACAGCCGAGTCAGAATCGCAGTACCTCCAGCCAGACTGAACCTCCACTTGGCTGAGGCGGCGCAACTTCTCGACAGTGGCAGAAATATTGTTGCTAGCAGGTGACACAGAAGCGCTCATATTTCGCTAAAATAGGAATTGTGTATTAATCAAAGATCGGATTGAACCGCGAAGACGCAAAGGACGCGAAGAAATAAAGGTTTCAGAGGGTTTGAAGCTGCGATTAAGATCTCGCTTTGATTTTACAGCAATATTCAGCAATTCCGGCGCGAATCAAAAATCTGAATTCAATAATAAAACTTATGTCCAACGGTTACTACGGCCCCTACCAAAGCCGACTATTAAATTTTATATCGAAACAGTCCCGCCAAGTTGCCGACAATTACGATCGAACTTGGCGTCAAATTAAAGAAGCAACTCTCACCGCCACCCAAATTCTGCTTTATCCAGCTTATTTGCTGGTGCAAAGTTCCCGAATGCTGGGCCGACAGTTGCGCGAATCAAGCCAAAAAGTAGATTTACCGGAACTGCAAGAATTTAGCGGCGACGAAAACCCCGATTTGCAACAAAATTGGTATCAGGGGGAAACTTCCGAGGAAAGTTCGATCGCCGAAATTTTGCACCTAGCCGAAAATTTGCTAAACTCATCGCAAACTGCGAAAACTTTAGCCAGCTTCCCGCTGTTAATTAATCAGGGAAATGCTGCTAACGATTTACCTCCGGCTATCAATTTGAGCGGACAAATCGCCAAGCATCAAACCACTTCCGTCTTAGAACACCCGCTTGCTAAAACTGAATTAAAACCGCAACCGAAAGTTGAGGGAATTGCCAGTTTTATCCCAGCCCGCACTTTAGTATTGGTCGGAAAAGAAAATCAGATATTAGATATTTTGACACCCGAACAGCAGGAAATGCTCGAAGGTCGCATAACTTGGGAAATTGCCAACATCGGGCCCGAACGGCGGGAAATTACCCAAAAAGAATTAAAATTTAATCTCGGTTTGGAGTCAGCGGCTAAAAAAGCGCAGTTGCCGCCGATGCGTCGTTTTTGGGAATTGATGGCATGGCTTCAGACCAGCCCGGTTGCTCTCAAAAGAAATCAGTTTGGAGAATCAATCCTCGCAGTTAAAAAATCGATCGACCGCAATTCAATCCTAGTCCAAAAAGCCCGCGCCCAGATTGAAGCAAAAACCGCACAGCAGTCAATTGCGGCATCGAATTCGATCGACTACAATACCCCAAAACTAGAAACTAATTTTAACAGCAAGTTCGATCGACCCCCTAGTCCTCTCTCCTTTGTTACATTACTCGATCGCGCCGCCGTCAACCTCGAAGAATTAACCCTACCGCCAGCGGCAAAAACAATCGTCGCACCCACAGAAGCCCCCGGAGTAAAAATTGATACATCCGGCACAGACGCCAATTTAGATTTGTCCGCCCGCGAAATCCTCGAAAAATACGCTCGAAACATCGAGGGAATTATTTGGTCGTCAGTAGACCACCTCCTCGGCAAAGAAACAGCAGCAAGTGATAATACGGAAAAAGCAGTTGCTATTCAGTATTCTTTGAAACAGCGACAAGAACAAGAAAACACGCAAAAAAGCCCAGAGGTCGATCGACCGTGGCTGAACTGGCAAGACTTATTCGGGGAAGCAGCACCGCAGCATTTAATCGAGGGCAGTTCCGAACCCGAGGCAGCAGCTCAAATCCCTTTATCACAAAGTAGCCCAAAAGTCAATCATAAAGTTGCAGAATTAGGAGAAATGCCAGAAGGTCGATCGACCGCAGTCTCAATCTCCCCTTACCCCGAAGCACTTCACCGCCTGCTAGGGCAGCTAAAACAGAGCTTGCTGGCAAAAAGCCCAAAAAGTCAACCCCAAACAGCATCTGATTTATCTGATTTAGCAGTTACTCAAAAAAATAGCTCTGCACTCGCAGCAGAATCAACCCCAGGGCGCGCGCCGGAAACCCAAGTGCCAAAAAACACAAACCCGAACACCCGACAAAACAGCCAATCCCCAGCAGCAATCACCGCGCAAACCAGCAGATACACCGCCGCAACCCCCGCTGCTGCCGAACCAAAAAATCAGAGCGCAGGCGTCCCACCCGAGGGCGACTACTTAGAAACAAAAGCAGAATCGATGGGATACATTAAGCACCCGCTAGAACAAGTGCTCGAATGGCTCGATCGAGTCATGCTGCGACTAGAAAACATCGCGGAGCAACTCTGGAATTGGGCAAAAATCAACTTGCCAAAAATCCTCAAAAGCAAAGAGAAAATTGACTAATCTTTAGCTTATGATAAAAAAGTTGCCGCAACAGCAGCAAATCAGCTCAGTATTATGCCATCTTTGGAGACTCCCACAGTGCTAACCCTCAAAATCGTAGTTAATGTAGTTGTTTTATTTTTTGTTTCCCTGTTCATCTTTGGATTTTTGTCCAATGACCCAGCCCGGAACCCCAACCGCAGAGACATGGAATAAACAAGTTATCTCTGCCGCTTGCTGGGGGGCACGCCACCGCAGCCCCCCAGCAAGCCCGCAAACCCGCAAAAATTAGTCTAAAAAAACTTGACCTCGCACCAGCAGCGAGGTTATCTTGTGGCGGAAGCAAGTTCGGAAAGCAGCCCTATTCCGGCGCGCCAAAGCCACGGGGAATTTTAGATATCAGATTAATCTCTAAACAGTTGCCTTTTAGATGCAAAAATTTTCAATAAATTGCATCCTATAAAATCTAAAATCTAAAATCTAAAATCTAAAATCGGATGACTTACCTGTTGTAACTATGCCCTATCCGGTACCGCCGCCAGAACCCTCTGCCATCATCTACATCGCAAAGCCAAAAAAAGTTGCCCTCACTGTGGCGGCCGGCGATGGAGACACCCGCAGCAACCCCGCAGAAATACCGGAACCAAGCCCAGATATCGTTCAGCCAGAACCCACACCGGCCCCAGCAGCACCCGCAGCCACACTCCTCGGCACCACCCCAGCCACCGATCGGCCTCCAGAAATGCCCGACCCCCTAGCGGAAGTGGAAAGCGGCGAGGCAGTGGTGGGATTTCAGCGTCGGCCTCCTGTGGGAGAACCCAAAACTGCGGAAACTCCGAAAGATTCCTCGTTTACGTCTTACCAATTGGGTTCAGTAGAAAATGCCATTGCCATTCGCAATCGGAAACGAACCGCAGAGGCACAGAAACAACAGGAGAGGAATCTTGTCGGAAAGCAGGAAAGTTGGTATCAGGCCCAAGGCCGGCAGTTAGAAGATAACTCTCCCGAACCTGCTGAAATTCCCGTTCCAGAACCCGCGCCAGAACCAGCACCCAGCGGGCAACAGCAGTTCGACATTCCCACACCGGGAACGACGCCCGCACCCAGAACACCCGCTGCGCCGACACCGAAGCCTAAACCAGCGGCGCCGGGAGTCCGCACTGCGCCTTCTCAGCGGACGGTGCCGTTTCCGGTGAGTCCGGCCGATACTATTGAAATTAAGGCCGACCGCCAAGAATTCGACGACAAGCAGCAAATTGTCACGGCAGTTGGTAATGTCGTTGTGCGGTTCCGGCAAACTGTGATTGATGCCGATCGGGCGATCGTCAACTTAGTCACCCGCCAAGTGGTAGCATCCGGCAATGTCGCCTATACCCGCGGCCAACAAGTAGTACGCGGCCAGCAGATGGAGTTCAATCTCGGCCTCAACAGCGGCGCAGTCGAACAAGCCAGCGGCGAAATATTCCTGCCCGCAGCAGGTAGCGAATTGACTCCCACACTGCCGACAGATATCAGTGCTGGGACGATTCTGGAACAGCCGCTGAGCGATCGAATTACCAGCCAGCAGCCCGTGCGCGGAGTCAAATCCCCCGGCGCTGCTACAGTGACTATCGGCGGCGGCGGACAGTTAGCAGCCCCCCAAGTGGTCGGCGCCGTCAACCGCGTCCGCTTTGAAGCAGAACGCATCGAACTGCTGCCAGACGGCGCGAGGGTAGCAACCAACATTCGGATTACTAACGACCCGTTTTCGCCTCCGGAATTTGAATACAGGGCCCGGAGGGCGACGATTAGAAGGATTTCGCCCACGGCTGAGGAATTGGTCACAAC
The DNA here is from genome assembly GCF_036701825.1 of Microcoleus sp. MOSTC5. NCBI lineage: Bacteria > Bacillati > Cyanobacteriota > Cyanophyceae > Oscillatoriales > Microcoleaceae > Microcoleus > Microcoleus sp. MOSTC5. The sequence goes on from NZ_JAUBRK010000044.1 coordinate 28,821, forward strand.
TCAACCCCGCTTGGTGTTCGACAACCGGGTGAAAATACCCGTGTATCCCCGCAGGCAAGTGTTTGACAGCAGGCAACAAAACGGCCCGTGTTTGACCTTTGGCTACGACGGAGGCGACCGCGGCGGTTTGTATGCCGAGTGCGGTTTTGAGGTGTTGCAAAACGGGCCGGTGCGGCTGACCCTGACGCCCCAAATTTACCTGCAGCGGCTCGTGGCAGAGAACGGCGGTAATCCGTTTTCTCCCGACAGCTACGGGCTGAAAGCGAGGTTACGCGCTAGTCTCGGCCCCCGCACCAGGCTCGACGGCTCGGCAATATTTCTGAGTTTTGAAAATTTCCCGAATTTGCCGGAAAACAGCTTTCGGGGCAATTTGCGCCTGCAGCAGTCGATCGGCACTCACTCTCTGGCAGCAGAATATAGTTATCGCGATCGGCTGTTTAACGGTTCTCTGGGCTATCAAACCGTGCAGAGCAGCCTCGGGGCAGTCCTCACTTCCCCAGTCATCCAACTCGGAGGCACTGGCATCAATCTCAGCTACCAAGCCGGGTATCAATTTATCAATGCTGACACCGATCGAGCAGACTTGCTCGAACCAGTGCGCGAAAACAACCGCGTCGATCTGGGGCGTTCCCAAGTTAGCTTCGCCTTGAGCCGCGGCTTCAACTTGTGGGAGGGCGAACCGCTGCCCCGCACTCCCACCCAGGGTTTGAGGTATACCCGGACGCCAGTGGTTCCTTTCTTGCAACTGGCCTTGGGACTCCGGGGAGTTGGTACTTATTACAGCAGTGGCGATCGACAAAATTCCCTCGCTGGCAGCGTCGGCATTCAAGGGCAGTTCGGTCATTTCTCCCGCCCTTTCCTCGATTACACTGGGTTTAACGTGACTTATACCCAGGTGGGGCGCGACGGTATCTCGCCGTTTTTATTCGATCGCTTAGTAGATTTGAGAGTCCTGTCTTTTGGACTTGTCCAGCAAGTTTACGGAGGGTTTCGAGTCGGATTTCAAAGTGCTATTAATTTAGAAAGCGGGGAAGCAATCAGTACGAATTACACTGTAGAATACAGCCGTCGCAGCTACGCAATTATTTTGCGTTTTAATCCTGAGCGTCAAGTCGGCAGCCTGACTTTTAGAATTAGCGACTTCAACTGGAATGGGACTCCCCAACCTTTTTCCGGGGACGCGCGAACTGTAGAAGGAGGCGTGCGTTTATCCGATTAATTCAATTGGGTAATCGGTAATGGGTAATGGGTAATAAGTAATTCGTAATTTTTCCTTCTATCTGTTACATCCATTAAATTCCGTACACTTCTTCCTTCTTCCTTCTTCCTTCTTCCCTCTTCCTTCAAAATCCCAATTCCCAAGTTCCCATGACAGAAGTGACAGCAATATCTGCACAAGCAGCGGCTCTGCTGGTTCACTACGGTTTTGACCTAGGTGGCAAAAAAGCCGAGAAATTGGCGGGTGAATGGCTGACCAAGTATCCCGGCTATTGGCTGCGTTTAGCAGTGGTTGAAGCGCTTTATCAAGGGCGCTACAAAGCTGTTTCTGTGGGACAGCTATTGAGTATGTGGCATCGAATAGGTCAACCTCTCTATCATTTCAATCGCGAGTTTGAACGCTTGGTCTGCAATAATTTTCCTCAAAGTTTAACCGGGGAAAGTGCTGCTCAACTGCCACAGGAAGATATACTTTTATCGAACCAGGAATCGGAATTTAGTGCCGCAGAGTTAGATTTTCGCGGGCCGTCAGAGGCGCAACTTGATGTGGCGCTTCATGCAGAAATCCCGAACACAGATGCCGAGGAAACAGGAAAATTGCCCGCAGCCGACGATCGCACAAAAGAAAATACAGAATTTGTAGTATATGAAGATGTGGCTGTTACCGCCCTCGCCGATCGAGCCGAAGCTGAACACAAATTAGCGGACAAACCTGTGGCAAAATCATTCCCAGTTGTCAAACACACTGATTTTCATACCAAGTTAAAAGCGATTGCCAGAGAAGGCCGAAGAAAGAAGGGAGAAAGCAGAAATAGAGTGTAAACTTTGGGAACTAGATAGTTATTTGTCACTTTTCATTTTGGGGACTTCCTCCCATCCGAATTTCCGAACAAAAAGAGGCTTGTTCGGTACCGTTAGCTTGCTTAACAACGCTAGTCCGCAGCCGCAAATTGGGCATGAGATACCACAGCCTTTCTTCGGCATGGAGAGTGTCTGATTCTGTAATCAATGTCAGCACGTCGTCGCCCATCACGTAGCGGCTGTTACCCTTGTCTTGCAACACTTTGCCTTCGCTGGGATTGTCGGGATTTGGTACGATCGCTAGTATGGTAGAACCGATTTGTTTAGCTTTGTCGCGATCGGGAATACCGTCCCAAGTAATCCGAACGCTGGTTAGCCCAGTTGAGGCCGGGTTAATGGAGTGTTTTTGGCAAAGTTTGACGACTGCTGCATCGCTAGCTGTCAGTATTTCTATTTTGAGGTCGGATTTACCTGCCTGCAATTTCCCAGAATTGAGATCGTGTACGGTGCGCTGGGAAAACCATTTGCCTGCACTTAACTCGAAAAACTCGATAACATCCATGAAATTTGTCTCTAAAGTCAATACTGCCTTATTTGCGATCGCCACTTGCGCGCTATGGAGTCAGAAACCCGGTTTCTTCCTACCTACCTAGCGGTCAAACCAATGATTTTGTTTAGAAACCCGGTTTAACAGTGCAAGTTCTATTCTATATTTTAGAGGAAGGGGGCGCGCCTGCAAAGCTTTCTGAGAGCTTTGGCGAAGCAGATTGCAGATATGGTTGAGGTACGAAACCAAACCAGGGCGACATCTGCCTCGCTGATGCGGCCCCATTGACAGAAAATTAGAGCATCCAGAATCGTGTTTCGTTAAAAAAAGCCTTGTTCCCACATCAAATAGGATTGCGATACCTGAAAATTTTTAGCTTGAGTGTGTTTATCGATCGACAATCATCGCCCAAAGACCGGCTATGTAAAGAAAGACAACGATATATGTCAGCTTTTGTCGATCGATCGGTTAATTGGGCGTTGCTGAGTTGAATTATATTGGCAGCGATTGATTATAATCGCACTCCTTGAAAATTCTCAAAGCAGACTCAGACTCAAAAAGCAGCAATTCATCGAACCATAACCAAACCAAGGACAGCAGACCCTAGCACATAGCATTCAAATATGTCATGCTAAGTCAAGAGAAAAGATTCTCGATCGGGTTTTCGGCAGGGTGCAGCTAGCGATCGCATACATTTAAAAAAGACATCCACAAATTCATGAGCGAGTTTACACAAGGGCTGGATAAAATGCAGCCTGCAGAACAGAGACACTATTTAGGAATCTTGCCAAGTCAGCTAGCAGCGACTTCAGACTCCGAGAAATTATACAGCTTACTAACAGATTACAATTTTATTGAAGCCAAGCTGTCAGCATCCGGAGTACAGGCGCTAATAGAAGATTACGATTTAGCAACAAGTCCCGATATAATTACCTCAGACAAAAAAGGCGACCAACTCCAATTAATCCAAGAAGCAATTCGTCTGTCTGCCCACATTCTAGCCAAAGACAAAACCCAACTAGCCACCCAACTAATTGCCCGCTTGATGCGCTTTGAAAGTCCAGAAATTCAAGCACTGCTAGCACAAGCAAAACACCAAAAAAGCCCCTGGCTGCAGCCGCTAACCCCCAGCTTTACTCCTCCCGGCGGGAGATTGCTGCGCACCCTCACCGGACATACAGATTGGGTACAAGCTGTAGCAATCACCCCCGACGGCAAGCGGGCAATTTCTGCCTCCTCCGACCACACTCTCAAAATTTGGCACTTAGAAACAGGAGAAGAACTTTCAACCCTCGAAGGTCATCTTACCTACGTCAATGCTGTAGCTGTCACGCCCGACGGCACTAAAGTAATTTCCGGTTCTTGGGACAATACTATTAAAATTTGGGATTTAGAAACTGGACAAGAAATATTTACCTTTGCAGGCGATACTTTTGCGGTAGAAGCAGTAGCAGTAACTCCCGACGGCAAGCGAATAATTTCTGGTTCTTGGGACGGCAGCATAAAAGTTTGGGATTTGACAACCAGGGAAGTAATTTTTAACTTCAAAGGTCACAGCAGTTTTGTCCAGTCCGTAGCAGTAACTCCTGATAGCAAACGGTTGATTTCTGGGTCGGGAGACAACAGCATAAAAGTCTGGAACCTAGAAACGGGAAAAGAACTTTTTACTCTCACCGGTCATGCAGATTGGGTAAAAAGTGTAGCAGTTACTCCCGACGGCGAACAAATAATTTCCGGCAGTTATGACGGAACTGTTCAAGTCTGGAGTTTGTCAGAAAGAAAACAACTTTTCACTTTAGGAAAACACGCCAGTTTCGTTCAAGCTGTGGCAGTCACTCCCGACGGGAAACGAGTAATTTCAGCTTCCGGCGACAAAACGCTCAAAGTTTGGAATCTGGAAACAAAAGAAGAACTTTTCACTTTTACCAATCACATAGCCCCAGTGAATGCTGTGGCTGTTACCCCCGACGGCCAGCGGATAGTTTCTGGTTCCTCTGACAAAACTCTCAAAGTTTGGCACTTAGAAATAGGCAAAGAAAATTTATCATTTGCAGGTCACAATGACTGGGTAAATGCTGTAGCAGTGACGGCGGACGGTACTAAAGCGATTTCCGGTTCAGGAGACAACAGCATTAAAGTCTGGGACCTCAAAGACGGACAGGAAATTTTTACTATTCCCGGTCATAAAGATTGGGTAAAAGCGATCGCCATAACAGCGGATAGCAAGCGAGTAATTTCGGGTTCCGGGGACAAAACTGTGAAAGTTTGGAATCTAGAAACCGGACACGAAATCTTTACTTTCACGGGTCATACGGACTGGGTAAATTCTGTGGCAGTGACGCCAGACGGAACGATGGCGATTTCCGGTTCTGGAGACACAACTATTAAAGTTTGGAGTTTAGACACAGGAGAGGAACTTTTTACTTTATCAGGTCATGAGGACGGGATAAAAGCTGTGGCAGTTACTCCCGACAGCAAGCGGATTATTTCGGCTTCCGGGGACAAAACTCTGAAAGTTTGGAGTTTGGGGAAAGAAAAGAATATTTTGGCAAATGTCTGGAATTTAGCCGTCAAACATCTACTTTTCACCCTCAAAGGTCATGAGAGTTTTGTGAATGCTGTGGCAGTTACAACCGATGGCAAATGGGCGATTTCGGGCGGGCGAGAAAACAATCTTAAAGTTTGGGATTTGTCAAGTAGAAAAGAAATTTTTACTTTGGTAGGTCATGACGATTCGATAACATCTGTAGCGACTGTGGGAAATAGGGTGATTTCAGTTTCGGATGACAATACTCTCAAGGTTTGGGATTTGTTGAGTCGAAAAGTAGTTGCTAGTTTCAGGGGAGATAGTGCGTTGAAAGCTTGTGCTATTGCACCGGATGGAGTGACAATTGTGGCGGCGGAAGCTTCAGGACAGGTGCATTTTTTGAGGTTAGAAGAGGGGGAAAAATAACCTACGTGTAGGGAGGGACACGGCAATGCCGTGTCCTTACAAATACAATGTGAAATTAACCGGGTTTGATATTAATTATGAGGGTGCACAGTCCGCACCTTACGGCTTAATGTAGCCCGATCGCTCTTTTCCCCCGTCTAGTTTACAATTGTTGCGGGTCAATTCCCATCGATCGCAGTCTTTCTGCCAGTACAGCAGCCCGCTGTTCGGCTTGTTCTGCCCGCAGCCGTTCTTGTTCTGCCCGCTGTTCGGCTTGTTCTGCAAGATGTTCGGCTTGTTCCAAGCTGCGAGAAACCTCCTCATAACTTGTAAACGGTTCGCCGTCAGGGCGATAAATTTGCAACTCTTCACCCGACAAATCAAAGCGAATTCCGAGTCGGGGGCTGACCCAATTTTCGATCGCATCAATTACGTCCAAACGCCCCTGTGAACGCATCCAACCGCTGAAATCGTTGCGTTCCGGGTCGTACAGGTAATATTCCTCTACCCCGTGGCGATCGTAAAATACCTGTTTTTTATTCATTTCTGTTAGCCTGTTACCGGGAGAAAGAATTTCAAACACTACTTGCGGCGCGATATTTTCTTCTTCCTACTGCTTGTAAAAATCCCTATCTCCTTGCGGTCTGCCGAAGACTACCATCACATCCGGGCCGACGCGAATCTTGTTATCTCCTTCGACGGGATACCACAGCAAATCGCCCGCGACAAATACATTCGGGTCATCGGCAAAAAGCCACGCTAAATTTTGTTGGATGATGAGTATCCAGCGAAATTGTTTGGTATTGTCTGACATTGGTTGGCCGTCGCTGTCGGGGTAAATTACATCAGGTTTTTGAGGAGACTTGAGTTGAGTTACCATAACTGTTGTCCGGGGTTAGGGACTGTTGAATTTAATTTTAGCTTGTGGGAAATGTCAGAAGTACGATCGAGCTTGTGGGAAAGGTGAGAAGTGCGATCGCCCTTTTAAATAAATCGTTCACTTTGTCGGATTCCAAACAAACTTTCCAATTTTGTCAATATAGCCTTGCAAATCGCCAATCTCCACTGCCGCCAGCCCTTCTGAGAATTTCCAAGCCACATCAAACTGTGGCTCTATTACCATCTTTCCCGTCTTGTCTATATAGCCCCACTTGTTCCCAATCCTTACCGATGCCAGTCCTTCAGAGAAATTTTTAGTCTCATCAAACTGTGGCGAGATTATCATCTTTCCTGTTTTGTCGATATAGCCCCACTTGTCACCAATCTCAACTGCTGCTAGCGATTCCGAAAATTTAAAAGCATCTTTAAACTGTTGAGGAATAATAAATTTTCCTGTTTTATCAATATAGCCCCACTTGTCACCAATCTCAACTGCGGCTAACCCTTCAGAGAAGTCCATAGCAGCATCAAAGTTTTCAACAATTATTTTACCCATTTTGTCTATAAAGACCACTCTGTCATCAACTTGTACTTGAGCCAGTCCTTCAGAGAAATCGTAAGCATCATTAAATTCGATTGCGATCGCTATTTTCCCCACCTTGTCTATATACCCGTATTTCGAGCCAATCTCTACCCTTGCCAGCCCTTCAGAAAAATCTTCAGCATCATCAAATTGAGGCTTTATTAATATTTTCCCTGTTTTGTCGATATAGCCCCATTTGGAACCATTTGTTAACATTACCTTGGCCAACCCTTCCGAAAAGTCCCAAACTTCATCAAACTGTGGGGGGATAACAATCTTCCCTGTCTTGTCGATAAAACCCCACTTAGAATCGATTACGACTACTGCCAGACCGTCGGTAAAGCGCCAAGTATAATCATATTGGGGTTCTATAACGATTTTGCCTGTACAGTCAATAAAGCCGTATTTTTTATTTTGAACAATCGGAAAAAGCGCGATCGACTCTTGCTTATCTTCCGGCGATGAAGATGAAATTGACGATTGAACAGACTGTCGGGGGGGATGCAAAGCTGCTGTTGACTCCTGCTGCGAAAAAGTTTAACCCGAAATAAGCAGACATAAAAAGCTAGAAATAGCTCTTTTCATTTTTCAAAATCCATTTCTCAATAGAATAGCCTATACCTCTTGCTCTCTTCTCTCTTCTTCCGCGCCCTCTGCGGTTCATGGAAAAAAAATCTCACTCAGCAGCGAAAATAGGGCAGACACCGCCCGCCCTACAAAACTACTTCCTCAGCAACTTCACCCCGCGAATCGAATAATCCAAAAGCTCAATTGGGTGCATTAAAGTAACTTCCTTTCCCTGCAACTCCAAATGCTTCTTAATTTGCAAAGAACAACCCGGATTAGAAGAAGCAATCAACTCCGCCCCAGTATTCAGCAAATTCTCCACCTTTTGCACTCCCAATTCATCAGCAACCTCCGGCTGAAGCATATTGTAAACCCCCGCACTCCCACAGCACAAAGCCGCATCCACAGGCTCTTTTAACTTCACCCCCGGAATTTGTTGCAACAACTGACGCGGCTGCAAACTAATCTTTTGCCCGTGCAACAAATGACAAGCATCCTGATACACAATTGTCAAATCTCCCTCAATCAAAGGATTGAGTTTTGCCGTAATTCCCGCACTTGCCAAAAACTCTTGCACGTCCTTCACATTAGCAGCAAATTTCTCAGCTTTCTCCCTATATTGCGGGTCATCTGCTAAAATGTGACCGTATTCTTTCAAAGTGTGGCCGCACCCAGCAGCGTTGATAATCACAAAATCAACGCCAGTATTTTCAAAGCTATCAATCATTTGTCTCGCTAAGGCTTTCGCCTGTTCCGCTTGGCCTTGGTGTTCCGGCAAAGCAGCACAGCATCCCTGACTTTTCGGAATTACAACCTCGCAACCGTTAGCCGTCAAAACTCGCACCGTAGCTTCATTAACTGGCGAAAATAACAGCCGCTGCACGCAGCCTAAAATCACGCCGACTCGATAGCGTTTTTCGCCTTGTGCCGGAATTACCTCTGGCAAATTATCCCGGAAAGAATCAGCAGTAACTTTCGGCAAAATTGATTCCATCGCGGCCAAGCGGGGAAATACTTTTTTCAGCAAACCTGTTTTGCGGACAAGTTTTGGCAGTCCTAATTTTTGATAAATAAACAGCGGTACAAGCAAAGGCCGCAATCTGTGAGGATAAGGGAAGAGATTAAAAATCAGAGTGCGAATTACATTATCGGAAAAAGTGCGTTCCTGATTTCTAGTAACTTGGTGGCGAGTTGCGGAAATTAACTTGTCGTATTGAACTCCAGACGGACAAGCTGTAACGCAGGCTAAACAGCCCAAACAAGTATCGAAATGCTGCGAAGTTGCTTCATTTAATGGTGCGTCGCCTTCGTTGATTGCATCCATTAAATAAATGCGGCCTCTGGGGGAATCCATTTCTTTGCCGAGTACGCGATAACTCGGACAAGTTGATAAGCAAAATCCGCAGTGCACGCAAGTATCGATTAATTTCGGGTCTGGCGGATTGTGGGGGTCGAAACCCGGGATTTCGAGGGTTTGTAAGTGGGGATTTTGTGCTAGAAAATTGCTTTCTTTGGCCGGTTTTAAATCGTCGCTGGGAACTGGAGATTTTTCTGAAGTTTGCATATATATCTTACCTAATTGTTTTGGTTCGTAACAAGGATTTTAGTCAGTTGAATGGAATTTACGCAGAACCTTTATATGTTGGTTTGCAGCGCGAAAATTACCGCTATAAGTAGCGTGTCAAACTACTTTTTACAGAACTCCTGAACGAGTCAAGTCCTGATTACAAACTTTAAACTAAATACCGCTTATAAAACGATGGGGACTCAAAATATTTTCCGGGTCAAACTGCTGTTTAATCCGGCGCATTAAATCGATCGCACTTCCAGTATAGCCCCAAACATCTAACTGTTGCTTGATGTCGGCCGGCGCTGCTAAAACAGTCAGAAAACCGCCTTTCGCTTCGCACCCTCTGCGTACCTGCAACAGCGTTTCAGCCGTCGTATTCTCAAACCGCAAAACCCCCAAACCGCTGCCTGCATGAATCCAAGCGTCCTGTACCGGCAATTCGTTAATTGCCGTTACAGCTTCCGACGGCCTGATTCCTATTTTGCAAATAATTGCCGACTTTGTGGCAGAATTCCACATTGTTTCTGGCAATCTTTGCCATAACTGATGCTCATCATTTTCGCAGCAGCTACTGCCTTGCAAACCCAGCTTTTCGCCAACTTCCAGCAAGCGGGCTGATTGTTGTTTAACACTTTCTGCGATACTTTGAAATCTGAGGATTAATCCCGTGCCCTTTCCTAAGCCTAATTTTGCGACTAATTCAGGTGACAGCAAATCAACGGCACTTGGTGTCAAAGCAGAGGATAATAAGATTTGAGCGGTTTGGGACAAAGCATTAGTTTGCCCTGTCAGCACTACGGTTCCCGAGGATTCAGGCAGCGGATAAACTCGGAAAGTTACTTGACTGATGACGCCCAAGGTGCCGTAAGCACCAGTAAACAGTTTCATCAAGTCGTAACCGGCGACATTTTTAACAACTCGACCTCCGGCTACGGCAATTTTACCGTCCGATCGCACAAAGGTAATTCCCAACAGCAAATCGCGAACCCCGCGATAGCGATGCCGCAAGGAACCCGCATCAGCAGTAGCGACAATGCCGCCCAAAGTTGCCTGTTGCGGATACGCCGGATCGATCGGCAAAAATTGACCTGCTGCGGCTAAAATTTGCTGCAAATCGGCAAACTTCATCCCCGCTTCCGCAGTCACGGTTAAATCGCCCACAGCGTGTTCTACAAGCCGATTGAGGCGCGAAGTGCTGACAGCAATATTAACTCCCTTAACTAAACCGCCCCAATCAAGTTTGCTGCCACTGCCACAAGGCAAGACTGCACAGCGATTTTGCCCAGCCCAAGCAATGACAGCCGCCAGTTCTTCCTGAGTATTCGGGTAAACGGTACAATCTATTTTCGTGCCCGGGGCAACTGCTTTTTCTATCCGTTCTTGCCAAAATACCTCTGTGTACTGCGGCAGACTGATTCCAGCATTGCCGACAATACTTTCTAATTCTTGTGTGCTAACGTAATTTTCGGTAGAAAAAGATTTCATGAAGGTTATCAGACGCCCGGTAAAAAAAATCATCAAAACACTGCCTAAAACTATTAAATATTAATACGGGCCCGATATTCAAAACATGAAAAAACAAATGTCTCAAAACCGACTTTCTCTGGGAATTACCGGTCTCAACGAAGTGATTGGCGGCGGCCTGATTCCTCAACGCTCTTATCTGGTGCGCGGCGGCCCGGGTACTGGCAAGACTACACTTGGCTTTCACTTTTTGGCAGCAGGTGTGGCTCTGGGAGAAACGCCCCTGTTTATTACTTTAGGAGAACCGGAAGCGCAATTGCGCGCCAATGCCGCAACTCTCGGTTTTGATATTGAAGCGATGGCGTTCCTCGATTTGAGCCCATCCTCAGAATTCTTTACAGAAGTTCAGACTTATGACATTTTCTCCCCCTCCGAGGTGGAGCGAGAACCGACTACACAAAAGATTATCGAGCGAGTCGAAGCTGTCAAGCCACAACGGGTGTTTTTGGACGCGATCACTCAATTTCGCTACTTAGCTGCGGATGAGTTTCAGTTTCGCAAGCAAGTTCTGTCTTTTCTGCGGTTTTTGGTGGAAGGGGGGGCGACGGTGGTGTTCACCTCCGAAGGCACTTCAAGTGCTCCAGATGACGATTTGCAATTCATCAGCGACGGAGTAATTTACTTGGAACTGCGCCCTGAAGGACGCACCCTGTCTGTCACCAAGCTGCGAGGCTCCAATTTCCGCAGCGGCCACCATTCGCTGCGCCTGACTCAGGCTGGTATGGAGGTATTTCCGCGACTGCTTCCGGACAACTTTCAACAGGATTTTGTTGCGGAAGCGATTTCTGCTGGGGTTCCAGAAATCGACGAACTACTGCACGGGGGACTGGAACGGGGGACTGTGACGGTGATTAGCGGGCCTAGCGGCGTGGGTAAAACGACGGTGGGGATTCAGTTTATGAAAGAAGCCGCAGGAAGGGGGGAGCGATCGGTAGTTTACATTTTTGAGGAGTCAACTTCTACTCTGCTGCAGCGCTGCGAATCAGTTAACATCCCAGTTGGGGCGATGATCGGGCAAGGAAGTCTTTCGGTGATACCTGTGGAACCTTTGCTGTACTCGCCGGATCAGTTTGCCTGTATGGTACGGCAGGAAGTGGAGCAGGAAAAGACGCAGATTGTGATGATTGACAGTATTTCTGGCTATCAGCTTTCGATGCAGGGGCAAGATTTGGTGAACAATTTGCACGCTTTGTGCAAGTATCTCAAGAATATGGGAGTCACCGTTATCTTGATTAATGAGGTAGAAGCCCTTAGCGGAGATTTTCGGCTGACCGAAATCGGGATTAGCTATTTGGCGGATAATCTTCTGTTTATACGTTATCTGGAACGCCAACTGCATAATAGGACAGAAATCCGCAAGGCGATCGGAGTAATTAAAAAACGAGTCAGCAATTTCGAGAGAACTTTGCGAGAACTCGAGATTACTCGCTACGGCATCAAAGTCAGCAAACCGATACGGGGGCTGCGCGGCATTTTGAGTTCGGCGCCGGTGTGGATTGAAGATGAACCGGATGAAGATTGAATCGGGGCTTGTCGTGCTGTTTTTGGGCAATTGGAGCTAATTTTGCAGTCGTGAATCAAATTAGTAGGGTGCGCACCGCGCACCTCACCACTAGCCTCTGTCCTGGAAAACTTAAATATATTGGTAAATTTGTGTATTTTTCGACTTTTATCGTAGTGTAGTTTTCAATTCTATGAAATACAGTCGGGGCAAAGGGCACGCGGTCGTGTCCTGTACCCCTACTGTATTTCACTCAACTGAGAACCGATGTAATCTCTCGCCGAAAAGTAAGCTAATACCAGATAAAAAAAACTCCAACTTTATGCACGATCCAAACCCATATACAATCAGTCATTCCCTATTCTTCAATTCTTTAATCTAAAATCTAAAATAGTAGAAGCCGTATTGAAAGGAAGCTGATAGATGACTGAAAACTCAATAATTTTAGCGGTTGACCGCAATCACCGAAACTTGGAACTATTAGCACAATTTCTCAACAAAGAAGGATACCAGATGATCGCAGCTTATAGTTTTGAAGAGGTTGTACAAGCTATCAGTCAGCCTGCTAGGATCGGAATGGCTTTAGTAGATATTTCTGGTTTCGACCGCCGGATTTGGGACTGCTGCGAACACCTGCGAAATCACCAAATCCCTTTTCTGATACTCTCGCCCAAACAAAGCGCTGCCATTCAGCACGAAAGCCTCTGCCACGGTGCTCGGAATATGTTAGTAAAACCTTTGATAGTTAGAGATTTGCTGGGAATTGTTCACAGCTTGCTAGGAGAACTTGCGTGAGTCAAATTTTGTTACTTGTCGAACAGAAAGAAAATCGCCGCCTGTTATTAGAATGGCTAGCAGTTTACTATGAGGTATTGCTGCCACACTCAACAGAAAATAGTGAGGAGTTTTTACCATTTAATCAATCTTTTGACCTGGCGATAATTGACGGTATTTCGCTGAAACGCCACTGGCAATGGGTTGCCGCCCAAAAACAGGCAGAACACCCGGTATGCTTGCCTTTCCTTTTGATTACATCCCGAGCGGATGTAGGGATGGCAACGCAATTTATTTGGCAAAGTATTGACGATTTGATTATCGCTCCGATAGAGAAAATAGAATTGCAAGCGCGGGTGGAGATTTTGCTGCGATCGCGCCAGTTGTCTTTAACTCTCAAATTGTCTCACGACCAGCTCGATCGCACTCTGCAAACAGCCCAAGAGCTCAATGAGATGAAAACATCTTTGCTGTACATGATTGCCCATGATGTTCGCAATCCTTTGAATTTCATCATCGGCACTACACAACTTCTTACCAAGTACAAGTTGACATTAACAGAGGAGAAAACACAAGAACTGTTAGACAAAACTCAAGCAGCCGCCAAAGGTATCGATCAGTTATTAGACGATGTTCTGCTGCTCGGCCGTGTTGAGTCAGGACAAGCCGGGTTTTGCTTGGTACCGCTAGACTTAGCAAAGTTTTGTAATGAGTTGGTAGTGGAATTTCAGAACAGCCTGAAGTTGAAACCTCAAACCGATCCGGTGACGCTGATTTTTGTTAATCACAGTCAATCGGCGATCGCGTGTTTGGAGGTAAGCTTGCTCCGGCGCATTCTGGGCAATTTGCTGTCAAATGCTATTAAGTATTCTCCCCCAAATACCGAAGTAATTTTTGAATTCAAACTTACTGAAACTGAGGCTATTTTTTCGATCCAGGATTCAGGAATTGGCATACCTGTTGCAGACCAAGAACGGCTGTTTGATTCGTTTTATCGGGCTAAAAATGTCGGTCGCATTCCCGGTACTGGGCTGGGGCTGAGCATTGTTAAAAAATGCGTAGACTTGCACGGTGGCGAAATTACTTTGATCAGTGAAGAAGGCGTCGGCAGTACATTTACAGTAACGCTGCCGATCGCAAAAGTTGAACAAGATCAACTCTCGCCTGCAACGCCTTAAACTAGATGCAGGCATTTTATTGGGATTGCAAGACGGGATTTTTCGCAGAGATGATGAATGGCTGGTTGCTCATTTTTATTACAACATCGATGGGACGCTTTTGAGGGTTTTTTCGCGGGCAATTGCAGCGGAAATTTATCATGCTCGATCGCACCGCTGGCGAAAAATTCACACTGTTTTAAACTGCATCGCGCTGCTGCTATTTCTCTGTCAAAGAGTAACGGGTTATCGCTATTTGTTGGACATTTGTTTAAGCTGGCAAAAATAACTCATTTATCAATGCGATTTCAAAAATAAAACTTGTCGGAAACAGCGCCACAGTAAAATCCTTTATTTTATGTTCGTTATTACTTTTTTATACTGACTAATTCAAAGTTCTAAAGGAGCAATAGCGTTAAACAAATTTTCTAGGATAAATCGCAGCAAAGATTGAGTTGCTAATATTAAACCCAATCGAGCTTGGGCGAGTTTGGGCTGTTCTATTTTAACTTCTCCCCAAATTCGGCACTGGCTGTAAAAAATCTGAAATGCTTCGCTCAAACTATTGGCTAATTTGAAATAATTGACAGGTTGTTCGCGGTTTTTTACCTCAAAATTAGGATATAAATTGTCTAGCACTGTTAAGAGTTGGGATATTAAACGGCGTTCTGCTGGATGCACTAACCGCAGTCGATCGCCCTCGTCAATCCAAGGGATAGGATTTGGACTCGCCAGCGACCAAATTTGCGGCGCTGTAGGGACATCTGGCTGCGCGATCGAAATTATCCGATCGCGGTGGGCCATTCGCAGCAGGGAACAGCAGCGCGCGTGGCTGTACTGAATCGGAAACAGCCGATCGGCTGACACAACAGGAGATAATATTCGAGATTCTGGAACTGGGAGGTTTGTTTGAGCTAAACGCTGCAACCAGACGGCTAAACCTGCATCAGTCAACTCCAGCTCAATAATTCCCGCCGGCGCTACTTTAACGGCGAAATCTGGGTAGCACAGCGGTTGGAGAGTTTCGGCCAACTGTGCCGCGATTGTCTGCGGTGTCTGCTGCCAAGTTTTAGCCAATTTCAGGGCGATCGCAGACACGTACAGCACCCGCGCGCTATCTTTACTCCGATTTAACGGAAATATTGCACCATTCTCAATAAGCTTTTTATGGGCGGGCAGGATGCCTGTGAAGCGAGAAAATTCATCTCTTGTGGAACGGGCATCTTGCCCGTTCTTGAGAATGGTGCCACCTATGAGATTTAACGGAATTTCCCCTAGTGTCCCCTGCTGGCCGATCGCGCTTTGGAACCTTGAAAGCAAGAAACACTTCACTGTAACTTCCGGGCACTGCGAGAGATTTGCTGTATCCATATCGGCTCATCCTGCGGTAATAGCAACGATCGACTGTTACCACTTGCACTGTTCTTGTACGTTAAACTGCTGATGTCACAGATGGGCGATCGGCTGCTCCGGGCGGGGCTGCATCGAATTCATCTGCTTTCTAGCGATTTTTGGGCTAAATATACAATAATTTACGACAAATTTTTTGCTGAATTCTACCATTTTGATGTATTTTTTGCTACATTGAATCTTTCGGTAAAACTAAGAAAAGTCTGCACAGTTAATAAGCGTGCAAGCTCGATCGGGGATGGGTGGTCTCACTTTGTATCGCACTGCTGGCAGAAGCTGTTTTTCTCACTGATTAAATATATCCCAGAGCCTCACCTATGCAATCAACTTCCACACCTCTAGAGACTATCGATCGACCTTTTATCACTTGGCAGCGAATTATCGACTGGGCCCAGGAACACTACCGCTGCCGGACTTTTAGCAAAGATGAGCGGATTCCCGCAAGACCCGGACTGCTGTATTTAGTCCAGAAAGGTTCTGTGCGACTCGTAGGTAGCGCTCAAGTTAGCGCTGCGACGGGGAAGTCGAAATCCGTTGACAAAACTACAGAAGAAGCTTTTTTGGGCTTCGTCGGCGCCGGTCAGCCCTTTGAACTCGTTGCTCAGTCTCCGTTTACTCTCCAAGCTTACGCCCACGCCGATCAAACTCACGTAGTGTGGATGTACTGGCACGACTTAGATAATTGGCCTCACTTCCGCAGGGAAATTTTGGATGCGTTTCGCTACCAACACCAGCGGAAACTTCTCTGGCTGAGCACTTTGGGACAGCGCCGGACGATCGACCGACTGCTGGGATTTCTCACTTTGTTGATCGAAGAGTTCGGCGAACCTTACGTAGGTGACGGCGAACCGGACGTGGTTCGGGGCTACCGGCTGCCTTGGGCCTTGACTCACGCTCAAATTGGCAGCGCGATCGGCTCGACGCGGGTGACGGTGACGCGGCTGATGGGTAAGTTGCGATCGAAAGGT
The DNA here is from genome assembly GCF_036701825.1 of Microcoleus sp. MOSTC5. Lineage (NCBI taxonomy): Bacteria > Bacillati > Cyanobacteriota > Cyanophyceae > Oscillatoriales > Microcoleaceae > Microcoleus > Microcoleus sp. MOSTC5. Next base: position 45,252 of record NZ_JAUBRK010000044.1, read on the forward strand.
TTGATTAATACTGAGGATGATAATTTAATCTGTTTGCCGGCTAAGTCTAACCCCCAAAAGACAAAAAACCAAAAGCAGGAGTTAGAAGATTCCCTGGAAGATTCTCTGGAAGATTCCCTGGAAGATGAAGATTCTCTGGAAGATTCCCTGGAAGATGAAGATTCTCTCGAAGAATCTGCATAAAATCCTCCGGACGATTGCCAAAACACTGCGCGCAGCTATTAGTTTTTGGCTGTCGGGGTGTCTGTCGCTCGACAGTGTACGAGAAATTGTGTAAACTTTTCCAGTTCTCTCTCTTGTGCGACTGACAATGACCAAAAATTTCTTGATGGTACCCGCCACGTAATTTATCCGTGGAATCAATCCAAAATCTCAAATCTAAAATCATCAAGCCCCCGAATTTATCCGTGGGGTCAATCCAAAATCCAAAATCTCAAATCTAAAATCGAATGACCGATGACAAGCAAAAATCTTCAATCCCGAACAATCAGCAACGGGTGGTATTCTGCGACTTTGACGGCACGATAACTGTTGAAGAAACTTTTGTGGCAATGCTCAAGCATTTCGCACCGGAACTGTCGTCTCAACTGATGCCTGAAATATACGCTAGAAGGCTGAGTTTGCGATCGGGAGTGCGACAGTTACTAGAGTCTATTCCCTCGGAATGTTACGGGGAAATTGTGGAATTTTCTAGGGGAAGGCTGATGCGGCCGGGATTGTTGGAATTGCTGGATTTTTTGGACGAGAAAAAGGTAGATTTTGCGATCGTGTCCGGTGGTCTTCGCGTCATGGTAGAGACGGTAATGGGCGATTTGGTACACCGGGCGAGCGTTATTTACGCTGTGGATGTGGACGCTAGCGGCCCTCGCTTGCAAGTCAATTCTGAGTTTGAAGGAGATACGGAATTGGTGTCTAAGGTGCGGGTGATGGGCCAGCACCCGGCCGAGGAACAAGTGGCGATCGGAGATTCGCTGACGGATTTTAATATGGCTTTGCAGGCTTCGTCGGTGTTTGCGCGCGATCGGCTTGCCGAGTATCTAGACGAACAGCAAAAGCCTTATACTAAATGGGATAATTTTTTTGACGTGTTGGAAAGTTTGTCCCAGAAATGGAATTGAAACTCAACTAGGAATTGCGCCAAAAAAATCGCACTATGCGGTATGTGTATTTAGTAAGTTGCTTGTGGCGCACCCTACGTTTAGAGCTATATGTATTGGTAAGCTTTGCACGTATCACCCTACTTTTAGATAGGGCAGGGCAATTCCTATTAACGTAAAAAGTAGATTAAAAGCTGAGGATTTGTAAAGAATGAGTGGCGATTTGAGATCGGATTTAATTGCAGCAGCCAAACATTTTTACGATCGCGGTTGGATGGTTGGGACTGCTGGCAATCTTTCAGCCCGCTTACCAGATGGCACTTTCTGGATTACTGCTAGCGGCCGCGCCAAAGGGCAGTTAACTGAAGAAGATTTTATCCGAATGAACTCAGACGGCGCAATTGTCGAGCAACCTGTTCCGCACAGCCGCCCTTCGGCCGAAACCAGCATTCATTTAGCCGTTTACAATTGTTTTCCAGACGCTAAAGCTTGCTATCACGTGCACTCGATCGAGGCAAATTTAGTTTCTCGGCTAACAGCAGGAGATGCAGTGCCTTTACCCGCGATCGAAATGCTGAAAGGTTTGGGGGTATGGGAGGAAAACCCGCAGGTGGCGATACCCCTATTTGCAAATTATTTGGAAGTCCCTAAAATAGCCAAGGCAATTTGCGAATTCTTTGCCATTTGTGCGCCGTCTGTACCAGCTTTGTTAATTCGCGATCACGGCATCACAGTCTGGGCAGACTCGCCAGCCGCCGCCTACAATTACGTAGAAATTGTAGAATACATTTTTCGCTATACGATCGCAGCCCGCCAATTAAATTTAGATTTAAGATGGGATAGCTGAGATTGAGCGGTGCATGAATTCGGAGGCTTGGGAATTTGAGAGTAGGAAACCAGCAAACATCGAAAATAGGCAACAATGATGGCTAAATATACCAGAATTTTATCCATAGATGGAGGGGGAATTAGAGGGATTATACCCGCGCAAGTTTTAGTTAGCATTGAGTCAAAGCTGCAACAAAAAAGCGGCAACCCAGATGCGAGAATAGCTGACTATTTTGATTTAATCGCCGGCACGAGTGCGGGAGGAATTTTAACTTGCATCTATTTGTGTCCCGATGCCAAAAATCCCACCAGGCCTCGGTGGTCGGCTGAAGACGCTCTTAATTTTTCAATTGAGAGCGGCCGCGACGTTTTTAAGAGTTCATTTTGGCAAAAACTCAAATCTATAGACGGTTTGATAGATGAGAAATATCCCAGCGATCGTTTAGAACAATTCTTTTTGGAAAACTTTAGAGATTGCAAACTCAGCGAACTGCTGAAACCTTGTTTAATTTGCAGTTACGACATCGAAAGGAGAAAAGCTCACTTTTTCGATAAAATAGATGCTCTACAATATCCAGCAGAAGACTATTTTATTAGAGATATCGCCAGAGCCACATCGGCAGCTCCCTCTTACTTTGAAGTTACCAAAATCTACTCTTTGACAAACGAGTCCTACGCTTTAATTGACGGGGGAGTTTTCGCAAACAATCCCGCGCTTTGTGCCTATGCTGAAGTTAGAAATAAATTCAGAATTCCTGACGATCGCCCCGACAAAGGGCCGACAGCAAAAGATATGGTAATTTTATCCTTGGGGACGGGAGAAGCTCAGAAAAAATTCCCCTACGAAGATGTAAAAAATTGGGGTCAAGTAGAGTGGGTTGAGCCTTTAATTAATATCATGATGACCGGAGTTGCGGAAACTGTAAATTATCAAATAATTCAAATTTATGATGCGGTTGAAAGACCGAATCAATATTTGAGAATTAGTCCAGATTTGAGCCACGAACAACCGCTGCCGATTGATGATGCCTCGGAAGGGAAGATATCGGAACTGTTGAGAATTGGCAAAGATCAAGCCGAAAAATATAATGAACAGTTGGATAAGTTTATCGACTTGTTGCTTGCCGAGTAGTCATAGGATTTTAGATTTTAGATTTTAGAATTGAATAATTGGAAATGACTGATGATTACCGCATAATCAACCAGTCCCAATGTCAAACCTAAAATCTAAAATGGTATAACCCACCAACCGCAGGGCAGGCCAACTGAAAAAATATGTTGACAAATCGTGCAATAATTGCTGTAGGATTGCCGAAAATCTCTATGTGGCAGTGCTTCGCCCTGTTTGCAATTAATCGCGAGCCATCAGTCATTGGTTAAAAAATGCCAAGAAAAGCGCGATCGACATTTAGATGAAACCTTCAATAACAGGTGGTTTCAGCGGTTTTTAGTGACGCTGTTCCTGGGTGGCCAAGTGCTGCTGCGGATACTCCAAGGCAAAATTGACCGCCGCCAAATCATGGAACATTTAGTAACAGTAGGCCTGGATTCCTTCCGCTCCGTGCTGCTAATAGCCTTTTTTGGCGGCATGATTTTTACCTTTCAATCGGCCAGAGAATTGGTTCGCTTTGGCGCGGTTGGGGCGGTAGGAGGTGCTTTTGCTCTGGCATTTTGCGGCGAATTAGCACCACTTTTAACGGCGGGCGTGGTGGCGGGACAAGTAGGTTCGGCCTTTGCCGCGGAGATAGGAGAAATGCAGGTGACGGAACAAATAGACGCCCTGTATATGTTGAGAACCAATCCGGTTGATTATTTAGTAGTGCCGAGGGTGATAGCTTGCTGCATCATGCTGCCAGTGTTAACAATTTTTTCGGTAGCGGTGGGAATTTTGGGCGGGCTGTTTGTGGCCGTTAATTTTTACGAGTTGGAACCGTCGGTATTTTTGGAATCGGTGCGGACTTTTTTGGGGCCTTGGGATTTAGTTAATGTGGCGATTAAGAGTTTTATTTTTGGGTTAATAATTGCCCTTGTCGGTTGCGGTTGGGGGTTGACGACGACGGGCGGAGGGAAAGGGGTAGGCCAAGCTGCAACGGCGGCGGTGGTGACTTCGTGGGTGTTTATTTTTGTCGCTGATTTGTTTTTATCGCTGTTGATGTTTCACGAGTTGGGGATTATGAGAAACGGAGGTTAATCGAGAGTTGCACGGGCGATAGAACAAGAGTTAGATCATGCCTTTGTTAATAACTATTTGATAATACTCGGGGGTTAAAACGGCTCATACACAAACTTTCGCTCCTTTCTAAAAAACTAACAAATACAGCGGTAACCGCTGTTATAAGGTACAGTAGCAGCAATTAGCTTTCCCAACTTCTTAAATGTTGAGAATTCATGTTTGTTCACCCCAACTGCAATTATTATATCAATCATGGACGTGGTAGTTGGATCAAATCTCCGCAAAAAAAATTTGAGTTGTGACAACCATTGTTCAAGGAGATTAAAATAGGCGAGAGTATGGATATAAACACATAACACTCGCACCTACAGCTTCAATCATTCGCACAATTGATGCTAGTTTATGGGCGGGTAAATTATCCATTACTACTACAGATACTGTCCATAATTGATAACATAAAAACAGCTCAATAAATACGACAATGCCGCTCGCTCAGTTGAATCCTTCACTGTCATTAATCCCAGCAATTGATTAATACTAATTGCCCCAGGGGCTGTAAATTAGTGCCCCTCTATAAAATGGCTTTAGGTTGGATACTCTTCTCCCTAGCTGTGAACGGGCATGAGTTCTGGTCGCACTCAGTAGAATCCCGGTTTCCTCGAAAAATACGCTTGTTTTGTGCCTCCATATCTTTGATCTTGTCCCAATACTCCACTCTTAATTTTTGGACTCTTTCTGTCGCGACTTGCCTACTCTACCCGGGTTTTTTTTACGATGTAGTCCTAATTTTTGCCGCGCAGCGACACATTGCCGTCCGACTCACCCAATTTCCGGTCTTAATAGCAAATAATTCAGATAAATCGACCAAGGTGGTATCAAGATGAGCTGTTACAAGTGCTTTGACGAATGCTTTCGCATTGGTCAGATGACTGAATTGCGGTTTTCCTCTCTGTTTCGGCTATAAATTTCCCTCGGTTTGTTGTTGCTCGTGGCTGTTGTTAGACGAGACTTTTAGGCTCCCTAAAATCTGGTGGCTACTTTTCTAATTGACATCTTTTCTGCCAAATGTGCTGTCACTATTTTTTCTCGGAGAGCGAGGGAATATGCTTTGATTAGCTTTGATTAACCAAGGATATTTTATTTTTATTTATTGTACCGCATAACAGGGGTTCCCCCTGTATTAGTTTTTTTTATATTTAGATTTGTTAAACTTCAAAAAATATTTAAAAACCTTAGATTATACTTGTTTGTAGTGCATTTGAATATTTTTTTAATTTTGTCATAAATATCAGTATACCTACTGAGATATACCTACTGAGATACCCTCGGGTCTTCAATTTATCATCAGTGAAATTACACACATGAACCCTAGCTTTTTCGGTTACAACCTAAGCGAAGCTATTTACGAAAGTGTCAATACTATTATTTATCGCGCCACAAGACACGTTGATAGAACCTCCGCGATTATCAAAACCTTCAAGACCGAGCATCCGACAATCGAAGAAATTTCCCGCTTAAGACACGAACATAAAATCCTCAGACATTTAGACAGTGAAGGAATAGTCAAGCCCATAGCCTTAGAAAACTATCATAACGGCTTAGCGCTGATAGTAGAAAATTTTAGCGGTCAATCTTTAAAAGATTTTCTCAAAAATCAATCCTTAGCTATAAACGCATTTCTCAAAATCGGCATTCAGTTAGCAAACACTCTGGGAGAGATCCATCAAAGTAATGTGATCCATAAAGATATTAAGCCCCAAAATATCCTAATTAACCCAGAGACAAAGGAAGTAAAAATCATTGATTTTAGCATTGCTTCTCTCTTAGACCGAGAAAATCAAACCGTCACCAATCCCAACTTATTAGAAGGAACTCTCGCTTATATGTCGCCGGAACAAACCGGCAGAATGAACCGATCGGTGGACTACCGCACCGACTTTTACTCCCTTGGTGTTACATTTTATGAAATGCTGACGGGTAAGCTACCTTTTTCCGCAAAAGACCCTCTAGAATTCGTTCACTGCCATATAGCTAAAGCACCAATACCACCGAAAGAACTGAATTCAGAAATCCCGGATGCAGTTTCTGAGATCGTAATGAAATTATTATCTAAAACCGCTGAAGATAGATATCAAAGTGCTTTGGGACTAAAGGTTGACTTGGAAACCTGCCAGCAGATGCTTTCTTCAGGAGAGATTTGCCACTTTATTATAGGTCAACTAGATTCCTACAGCCAATTTCTGATTCCGCAAAAACTTTATGGACGGGAAAGAGAAGTTGCTAGTTTGCTAGAAGCCTTCGCTCGCGTCAGTGGTGGGAAAACGGAAATGATGCTAGTTTCGGGTTATTCAGGTATCGGCAAATCTTCTTTGGTTAACGAAGTTGATAAACCTATAGTCGGAGCACGAGGGTATTTTATTTCTGGTAAATTTGACCAATTTAAGCGGAATATTCCTTATGCTTCTTTAATTCAAGCATTTCAAGGGTTGATGCGGCAACTGCTAACTGAAAATTCCGCTCAAATAGCAATTTGGAAAGCTAAAATTCTCGAAGCACTTGGTGCCAATGGGCAAATTATTATTGATGTTATTCCCGAAGTAGAAAAAATTATTGACCAACAGCCTGCGGTTCCGACTTTGGGACCGACCGAATCCCAAAACCGATTTAATCGAGTGTTTCAAAAATTTATACAGGTGTTTAGTAAAGCCGAACACCCCTTAGTGATATTTTTGGATGACTTGCAGTGGGCTGATTCAGCTTCGCTCAAGCTTATCCAGCTAATTATGACCGATCCAGATAGTAAATATCTGCTATTAATTGGGGCGTATCGAGATAATGAAGTCAGTGCCACTCATCCCTTAATTTATACCTTAGAGCAAATTCAAAAGACAAATGCGCTAGTCAATAATATTATCCTCCAATCTTTAGAAATCTCCCATGTCAACCAATTAGTGAGCGAAACCCTTCGCAGTCCAATTTCCCAAGTTTTGAGTCTGGCTGAGTTAGTTTTTAAGAAAACCCAGGGGAATCCCTTCTTCTTAAATCAACTGCTCAAATCCCTTTATCAAGACAAACTCCTATCCTTTGATTTCGATCGAGTTTGTTGGCAGTGGGATATCCAACTGCTTCAAGGCATTGATATCAGCGATAATGTAGTCGAATTGATGGTCAGCCAAATTCAAAAGCTGTCCTCCCAGACGCAGAATGTCTTAAAATTAGCTGCCTGTATTGGAGACCTATTCAGTTTAGAAGTTTTGGCAATTGCTAATAAACAATCTCAGTCAGAGACGGCAAGAGATTTATGGAAAGCGCTACAAGCTGGTTTTGTTATCCCGCTAAATAATTCCTACAAAATCCCCCTGGTATTTGACTCGGAAACATCGACAGAAAATTCACCCGAGCAGTTTGATGTCATCTATAAGTTTTTGCATGACCGAGTGCAGCAGGCATCTTATTCTCTAATTCCCGACGACCATAAAAAAGAAACTCACCTAAAAATCGGTCAACTGCTGCTACATTCTACAACGCCGGAAGAACGAAAAGAAAATATCTTTGCACTGGTTAACCAACTCAATTACGGCACCGATTTAATCACTTTGGAGTGGGAAAGATATGAGTTGGCAGAACTCAATCTGATCGCCGGACAGAAAGCCAAGTCTGCCACAGCTTATGAGTCGGCTGTCAAATATTTGAATGTGGGTTTAGGATTTCTCCCTCAGGATAGCTGGGAGAGTCAATATGAGCTGACGTTTAACCTTCATCTGGAAGCAGCAGAAACTGAATATATAAACACTAATTTTGAGCGATCGCAAGAACTTTCTGAAACCATCCTGCAACAAGCAAAAACCCTTCTGGAAAAAGGCAAGGTCTACGAACTTAGAATTCAGTTAGAGATGTCTCAAAATAAGAGACAATCAGCTATAGATAATGGAATCGCTGTTCTGGAAATGTTCGGAATTAGCCTAGAGCAAGAACCCCCTCAAAAACTAATGTTTGAGGATTTAGCTAACTTGCCGGCAATGACAGATCCCGATAAACTCGCAACTATGCGAATATTAAATCTTATTATAACATCAGCTTTTATTGTAAATCCTGCGATGTTTCCGCGAATTCTTTATACAAAAATAGCCTTGTCTATTAAGTATGGAAATTCGCCTGAATCTGCTTTTGCTTATGTTTGGTATGGAGTGCTACTCTGTGGAGGATTAGGAGACATAGATTCTGGATATAATTTTGGCAAATTAGCTGTTTTTCTGTTAGAGCGATTTAACACAATCACCCTTAAATCAAAAATACTTTGTATATTTAATTGTCTTGTTAGATTTTGGAAAGATCCGCTTAATACTACCCTAGAACCTTTGGTTGATGCAATTCAAAGTGGTATAGAAACTGGAGATATAGAATATGCTTGTCACAGTACAGTCAATTATTGCAATCAGTTATTTTTCAGCGGCAGGGAACTACAGAAAGTTGAGCAGGAACAGGCAAAGTATGTTGCCCTAACCATTAAACTCAAACAAGAATACGATACTTTATTTGTTAAAATTTACCAGCAAATAGTTGACAATCTACTCGACAAAAACTCAGATAAATACTTTTTGCTAGGTGAAAGTTTTAATGAAGAAGAACTACTGCCAGGAATCGAGGCGTCTAACACTGGGACTTTGCTCTATGCTTACCATGTCGGCAAAATGATTCTCTCTTATCTATTTAAAGAACCCGATAAAACAGTATCCAATGCCAACTTAGCATTAAAATATGCCGACACTGGGGCAGGATTAATGCACATGAGTATCTACAACTTCTACTATTCTCTTGCCCTCATAGCACTATATCCCGAAGCGGAACCAGGCCAGAAAGAACAATACCTAAGTGAATTAACAGCGAATCAAGAAAAATTAAAGACCTGGGCGTTTTACGCGCCGTGCAACTTCCAGCATAAGTATGACTTAGTAGAAGCAGAAAAAGCCCGGATTTTGGGACAACCTTTAGAAGCCAGCGATTATTACGATCGCGCCATAGCCGGAGCTAAAGAACAGGGATATATCCAAGAAGAAGCATTAGCCAACGAACTAGCAGCAGAGTTTTATTTTTCCCGCGCTAAAAATAAAATTGCTCGGATTTATTTAACCGATGCTTACTACGGATATAGTCGCTGGGGAGCGAAAGCTATAGTCAAAGATTTAGAAGCCAGATATCCTCAAATACTTTCCCGGATAGCCAAGCCAGAAGCTCAACGGAACCAGGTCACTATGACCACTACCTCGACGAGTGGAGGGAGTGCAGTATCTCTAGATCTAGCTACTGTGATCAAAGCATCTCAAGCTCTTTCTGGTGAAATTGTACTGAGTAAGCTGTTGGCGAAATTGATGAAAATTGCGATCGAGAATGCGGGGGCTCAAAGTGGCATTTTCATTTTAGAAAAAGCTGGGAATCTACTAATAGAAGCCTATGGAACCGTAGAGAGCGATGTAGAAGTGCTGCAAACAATACCAGTAGAAAAAAGTCAGCAACTACCCATATCTTTGATTAACTATGTTGCCAGAACTCAGGAAAATGTTGTCTTAAACGATGCAAGCTGTGAGGGAACGTTCACAGCGGATACTTATATCGTCAACCAAAAACCCAAGTCAGTATTATGTACTCCAATCGTTCATCAAGGAAAACTTACGGGCATTTTTTACTTAGAAAATAATCTCACAACTGGTGCTTTTACTCCCGATCGTTTAGAAGTTTTACAACTTTTATCTTCTCAAGCAGCTATTTCGATTGAAAATGCCCGTCTTTATAAAGATTTGGAAGCAGCCAACGCTACTTTAGAAGCGAAGGTGGCAGAAAGAACGCAACAGTTACAAGAAAAAAATATCGATTTACAAAAAGCAGAAGAATTAGCAAAAGCCGCCAACTCTGCCAAAAGTGAGTTTCTTGCTAATATGAGCCACGAGCTCCGAACGCCACTTAATGGCATTTTGGGTTACACCCAAATCCTGAAACGACAAAAAAACTTGGCTGACCAGCAAAAAGATGGTCTGAACGTCATTAGTCAGTGCGGCGAACACCTATTAACCCTGATTAACGATATTTTAGACCTGTCCAAAATCGAAGCCAGAAAAATGGAAATCCACCTGAGTAATTTCCATTTCTCAGAATTTTTGGAAGGCCTTGCTGAAATTTGCAATATTCGGGCAGAACAAAAGGGAATCTCCCTGATTTACGAGCCAATTACCCAACTACCTATTGCCGTCCAGGGTGATGAAAAACGGTTGCGGCAAGTTTTAATCAACTTGCTCGGCAATGCGATTAAGTTTACTGAAAAAGGTGGGGTGGCATTCAAAGTAGGATATCAGGATGGCAAAATCCGGTTTCAAGTGGAAGATACCGGAGTTGGTATGGCACCAGAGCAATTGCAAGACATATTTTTGCCTTTTCACCAAGTAGGAGATGCCAATCGCAAGGTTGAAGGAACCGGGTTGGGACTGGCAATTAGCCGCCAATTAGTCCAGATGATGGGCGGTGAAATAAAGGTGAAGAGTACATTAGGACAAGGGAGCATTTTCTTCTTCGATTTAGATTTGCCAGAGGTATCGGAATGGGCGACTAATGCAGCAAAAGCCAATGCCCACACAATCGTTGGTTTCAAAGGCGGCAAGCGAAAAATTCTCATAGCTGACGACAAGTGGCAGAATCGCTCGATCGTGGCGGGAATGCTTCAGCCGTTAGGATTTGAAATTCTGGAAGCAACGGAGGGTCAGGACTGTTTAAACAAGGCGCAAGAGTTTAAACCCGATTGTATCTTAATGGACTTGATGATGCCAATAATGAGTGGCTTAGAAGCGACCCGCCGGATTCGCAAATTACAAGCTCAGACTAATTTAGTAGTGATTGCTACTTCGGCCAGCGTTTTTGATTTTGATAAACAACAAAGTGTGGAGGTAGGTTGCAATGACTTTATCCCAAAACCCATACGAATAGAGGAGCTTTTAGAAAAACTACGTACTCATTTAGGGTTAGAATGGATCTATGAAGAAAATTTGGAAGAAATTCGGAAAGCAGAAGCAGAACAAAAATATTTAAGTTCTGAACTTGTAGCTCCACCCGATGAAGAAATCGCCATTTTATTCAATCTGGCTATGATGGGCGATCTTCGAGCTATTGGGGAGCAAGCTACAAAGTTAGAACAACTCAATGAGCAATGGGGGCCCTTTGCTACCCATCTGCGCCAGTTAGTGAAAGGGTTTGAAGAACAACAAATCTTGGAGTTTATTAAGAAATACAGGACTGCAAAATAATGAGTAACGAATTTCCCGAACAAAGCACAATTTTAATCGTAGATGATACCCCCACTAATTTAGGTGTCCTGTTCGATTTTTTGGCTGATTATGGCTTCAAAGTATTGGTAGCTAGGGATGGGCAAAGTGCTCTCCAAAAGGTCGAATATGCCGCGCCCGATCTGATCCTGTTGGATGTGCTCATGCCCGGAATTGATGGGTTTGAAACTTGTCGCCGTTTGAAAGCCAATGATTTAACGAGAGACATTCCCGTAATTTTTATGACGGCTCTTGCTGATACGGTGGATAAGGTTAAAGGTTTGAGTCTTGGTGCGGTTGATTATATCACTAAGCCTCTTCAGCACGAAGAGGTTTTAGCTCGCGTTAATGTCCACATGAAGCTGCGCAACCTGTCAAAGAAACTCCTAGAGAAAAATGTGTGCTTGCAAGCAGAAATCGAACAGCGTGTCAAAGCGGAATCCTCCCTCTTGAAGCTGGCATCGGAGTTGGAAAGGCGAGTTGAGGAAAGGACGGCTGAACTTTTCCAATCCAATCAATTACTGAAACAGGAGATTCAAGAGCGTCTGCAAGCGGAGGCGGGATTGCAACAATCGGAAGCTCAATTGCGAACCCAAGCTCAATGCTTAGAAAAAGCTTTTCGCGAATTGCAATTGACCCAGACTAAACTTGTGCAGAGCGAAAAAATGTCTTCTCTAGGTCAGCTTGTTGCAGGTGTAGCTCATGAAATCAATAATCCCGTTAATTTTATTTTTGGGAATCTTTCTTACGCCCATGACTATACCAAAAGTCTGATTGAACTCGTGAATCTTTATCAGCAGGAATTCCCCGTTTCTGGAGCAAAAATTGAAAATAAAATAGACGAGATAGAACTGGAGTTTTTGGTTGAAGACTTGCCTAAACTGCTGACTTCAATGAAGGTAGGCGTAGACCGTATTCGCGAAATTATTCAGTCGCTGCGAATCTTCTCGCGCTTAGATGAATCTGAGATGAAACCAGTGGATATTCACCAGGGTATTGATAGCACTCTGTTAATTTTGCATAACCGCGTTAAAGGAAGAGGCGATCGACCTCCGATTGAGGTGGTCAGACAATTCGGCAATCTGCCTCTGGTAGAGTGTTATGCTGGTCAGCTTAACCAGGTGTTTATGAATCTTGTCGCTAATGCTATTGATGCCCTAGATGATTACAATTCGACCCGATCGTTAAGTGAAATGAAAGCCAATCCCTCTAAGATTTTCATTCGCACTGAAGTCACGGACAGCAATCGGGTAGTAATCCAGATTAAGGATAACGGGTCTGGGATGACAGAAGATATCAGCAGACACCTATTTGAGCCATTTTTTACTACTAAACCTCTAGGGAAGGGCATCGGTATTGGGTTGTCAATTTCGCATCAGATTGTAGTGGAGAAACACGGTGGTCAGCTCAATTGTATTTCAGCTCCCAATCAGGGGGCACACTTTATTATTGATATTCCAATTCACCAGCGATTATTTGCTAACAATTTGATTCCGATGTCTGAAACAGCTTTGGGGATTTCTTAGGTGACTTTAACTTAACGGGACTTGAACAAATTTTAAGCCCCAATAAATCCCAAACTGGCTTTATACGCAGTAAATACCTTCATATTTTATGACAGCCAGTACACAAATCTATAAAATTATAGCTATTCTCAAAGCTGACAAAGCAGAGCGTAAATGGGCCTAAATGTAGGAAACCGCAATCAGAATTACTCAACTCCGCAACCATGATTTTTTTGAAACCACACTAAATGCAACTGAAGCCAAACTTTAAAGCACATTAAAGGCAACTGAGACAAAATTAAATGCAACCCTAACCCTGACCTTAACAAACATGAATCCTCAACATTTAAGAAATTGGGAAAGCTAATTGTTGCTACTGTACCTGAGAACAGCGGTTCCCGCTGTTCTCAGGTAAGGTGCGGTGTGTATGGAACCCTACATAAATTCAGTTCGCAGTAAAGAATGAAGTCCTAATTCATGGTTCAGGAATATAAGGAGGGCGATACACTCGAATTGCCTGAATTGGAACTTTCCCATCTGTTTCGGGGGCGATTTCGAGGATGTGTTTGGAGTTGCTTAAGTTCTGAGCTAATGTTGTAGGGTATTCGCGCCTTGAATCTGCAATCTTTGGCGGAACGTATGAATCAACAAACATCGGCCGCACCTGCCAGGAAATCTCAAAGCCTTTAGGCGTCAGTTTTTTAGAGTATTCATAGGCATTTTTCAGCCACCAGTTTCTCGCTTCAATCACGACGCGGCCAGAGTTTGAGACAAACATTTCGTCGTTGGTACCGCTGCCGTCGTAACCTGTGTTAGAACCTACAACGTCAAATTTAAACTTGCTGGCGTCGCTGTTAATCTCTGTAATTACGGCTTTCCAATCTTCGACGATTAGCGGTTTTTGACTGGATACTTGGAGAATAGCCGGCCAAGCCACGCCAAGACTAAGGCTAGGTCTGGTGATGCTGTAAAGTTCAGGAAATTCTGAGGGTTTTTTGCCGTCGATCGCAATTCTAGCAGAAATTGCCTTGCCGTTGAAGGTTTTATCGGCGATCGCATCTATTCTATTTCCTTCAAATTCTAAAACCAATTTGCCATCTTTCCACTTAACATCGTTGCCAACTGTATAGTTTTTAACTAAATCCTGCGCCGGTTGAGGAGAATTTGGCTTGTATCGCAGGTGCGGTTTTATCAGAGCAGCTAGGAGAAAATTTCCCCAATCGTTGAGGTGAATTTCATCCCTTAATAGCTGTTGTGGCTGCAAGCGATTATCTTTCAAATACCGCATCCAAGGTTCACGAATTTCGGCGATTTCGCAGCCGTATTTATCGGCTAACTCAGGCAGCCATTTAGTAGAATGAGTGTTGTGCCATTCGTATCTGTTTATTTGTCCTGGCTCGTCGCTGTTGCCTGTCGGCATCCAGTCGATGTGGTCTGAATGCAAAAGTATTTCGCTAGCAGTGCGGCTGCGGACATTGGCAATTATGGCTTCGTAATCTTCACCGCCTCCGTAGACGTGAAAAATGAGCAAGTCTGGATAAAAAGGATACAAATCGTGTTCGCTGGGACGGATTAAAATCGGGGCAGAAAATCCTCCGATCGCCCGATTTTCCACAATCAAATCAGCATTGGGAAATCGCTGTCTCAAATCCTTCGCTACATCTTTCCACCAATCTTGCTCAGTGATGGATTGACCGTAGAATAGAATACGCACTTGGCGGCGGTCTGTTGGAGTGCTTGCCGCAAGTAACCCCATAGTCCTTTGAATCCTCGCTCCAAAAGTAGCATTATTTTCAATAGGAGCCGGCGGGGGAAATGGCGTATCAGCCGCTATTTTTTTAATGAGCGGAACTAACAGAAAGCTCAGACACAAAAAAAGCAGCCACAAGTAGCGATAAATCTTTGATTTTCTGCTATTTCCTTGCTGTTTTGCCATTGTTTTATTTTTCCATTCTTTAAATCCCACCCATAACTAAGCTGTTGGGCATCTAAATTATATTTTTGGGCGGGCGTCCCGCCCACCCCACAAAAACTCGATCAAACTTGACTGTAAAATTTAGATAAACCTGGGCTTACCAAGAGTAGCTTTAGGGTGCGCAATGCGCACCTCACGAGAGCTTTCGGGTACTGGACAATGCGACCTCACGAGTAGCTTCCGGGTACTGGGCTGGCGCACCTCACGAGTAGCTGTAGTTTAGCCTGTATCGAAATATATTACCAAATTGAGCGAGACATAAAGTGATATAATGCCAGCTAATTAATTGCCGGAGATCGATCGCACGTCAAATGGATTACAAAACAGCCCGCAGTTTTCTGATCGACCAAGGAACCGCCCTGGAAACAAAGAAAAATCCCGACGCCTTCCTGATGCGTCTCAAACAAGGTCAGCCACCCGTACCGGGACAGGTGACATCGATTTTATTAGCTTTAAAAATATTGTTTGAGGGCCTGCAAGAATCTCCAATGCTCGATCGACAATTAATCTCGGCACTGCATTTACTCTCAGTAGAAGGTTTGCAGCAATTTGAAGCAGGACTGCGCAAAGGAGTTTCTTGGCCGCCGTTGCTGAAGGAAGACTTAAATCGAATTGCGATCGCAGTCAAGAATATCTTTTCCGGCGTTTGGCAGTAATTTAGCTCGGCAACCACCGCTCCCGATACCCACCGCCAGCAGACTCAACTTTTTATTATACAAATTTTTGTAAAAAAATCTGTAAATCTTGCTACATTTACCCTCGAATTGTGGCATCTTAATAAAATAATCGATTCTAACAAGCAATTGGAGAAACTACTCATGAACGCAGAAGAAAAAGCTAGACAACTAATTGCACAAGAAAGGCAGCATAGCGAACACTTGCAAGACTCTATGCTCAACCGTTCCTCTCACGAGCTAGAAACACCTAGCGAGGGAATTACTGAAGAAAAAGCCAGAGAATTAATGGCTCAAGAACGGCAGCACAGTGAACACCTGCACGACTCTATGTTAAGCCGTTCATCCCAAAAGGTAGAGGCATCGCTCGCACCCGATGACACTCACAAATAAATTTTGTTAACACAGGACTTACGGACAAAAACCCAAGAAACCGGGTTTTTATACCAGGACAAAGCGCTGTAAAAATGTTTTTGTGTAAACAACCAGGTTTCTGCGTTCTGTTCGACCGCAGTACAGCAAAACTATACTCAAATCGAGGAGGATTGTAGGTGCAATCAACACAGCCCCTGCTTAGTTTGCAGTCACTATCACAAACCTCAACGCGCCATATATAGCAAGAGAAAATCCAAACTTTACTACTCGCGAAAGCTTTCGAGGGATGCCAAAAGAGCTGGCAGTTCCTCCAGCGCAGCCGACACCAAAGCCTCATCTTTGTAAACTCGCGATCGGACAGTGCGGATACTTTTAGACGCCGAGGTGGTAGAGCCTCGCAGTTCCGAGTTTCCGGCTTCAACTAGCCCTAAATTTTTTGTTCTTCCCGTCCGGCAAAACATAGCAGTATCCTCTGTTTATCCCTAGATATGCGCCCGTAAAATTTCTCAGGGCTTGCTCAATATTTCTATTGTTCCTCAGATGGGTAATAGAGATGAAATCATGAAATAATTATTCACGATCAGTAGGGATCAACTTAAACTACATAACAACTCTTATTAATTTGTTACACGGGGCGTTTGTTTAAGCCGATCGCCCGCGACGACACAGACACCAGCAAGCAAAAAGGCGATCGCCCCTACAATCGCCGTTGTCACAGCAGGAACTGCTATCTATGATTTTAACTTTTAGTCCAGCAACAGTTATAAGTCAAATCAGGCCGACTGTCCAAAGCTTACCCGACGGAGACTACCGCTACCGAGACTCCTTTGTGATCGATCGACCTTTTCGAGAAATCCAATTTCGCAAACAAGATATATACATCACCGGCAGCGATTCCGACAAACGCACGGGAAAAAGTTACTGCTTCCGGGGAATCCCCCAGCAGAACAACATTATTAACATCACGGTAGCGATCGAAATTTCCCCGAAAACAGCACAGCAAACCGAGTGGAAATTAGCACCGGGAAACCCAATTAATTTCGACAAGCTTTATCCGCTGCAAGCTGCGCCGGGATTAGAATTGTACAAATGCCTGACAGCCTTTTTACCAGAATTGATGGATTAGTTACTCGTTACTTGTTAGTGGTTATTTTTTAAGCGCTTTGGCTTGTTAATAACCACTAACATTCGTTAACAGTTAACAATTAACAGTCAACAGTCAACAGTCAACAGTCAACAGTCAACAGCGAAGATTTAACTCTCTAAGAACCAGCATTTTCCAATTCTTCCCGCAGCATTTCCCGGTAGACTTTCGGCAAACTAGAACTCATAGAATTGTTCTCAATTCCATATCCCAAACTCGTCCAAGTTCCCGAAAGCATCCGCAATACCTCAGTTAATCTTTCCTGCCGCAGCATTTCTGAAATATCAGCTTTCCAAAACTTGCGATCGCTCAACCAAGCATAAACCACAGCATCCTGATCTTCGGGTTCAAAACTGTAATCTTCCCAAAATAAAAAATTAGCAGGACGGGCCTGATAGCGCTTAGCTTTCTCCTTCCAAGTCGTAGTCAGAAATTGATACCTGCCCGCAGCCGTAGTACATTTGCCCCGATTCGGGCCATTAACAATCTTCACGCACCAGTCAGGATGGCGGCTCAAATCTAATACGTATTTGCCACCGTAAACAACGTGATAAGGTCGAGAAACATTCGACTCGCTAGCAGAAATAGTGCGCATCAGGGCTCGAATGTAAGGATCGCCCGTTTTCATCGCCAGCGGCGGAGATTGTCTCCCCTCACTCGCCGACTGTGACAACTGCTGATTTCCCCGCAAATTGGCAACAAAAAAAACACCGCCGCCAATCACAGCGCCGATTAAAAGTAGAAATCCGAGGATTTGAATTTCCGATTGCCTCAGCAAACCCCTTTTTCGACGGCTCAATTTCTCAGCTTCTAGCCAAGTCATTTCTATTTCCGCAATTTCGGCTAATCTTCGAGCCGCCCGCATCCGGCGCACCCGAAAATCGTATTGATATAGCGGCGCTGCTAACAGGGTTAAACTCGATAAAACCCCAGCCAATTTGATGAGCCAGAAATCGAATTCACCGGCGATCGCAACATTTGTTAGAGTAGATATTCCTGCTAGTAATTGAGCCGGATCGATCGATCGCGCGGGCCAATAAAAAATCGCAAGTTGCACCAACAGTGACAGATTGAATGCAAAAAAAATCACTACAAGAGCATTCAAGCCTTCTCGCAAGTGCGATCGCATACCAGTGTGTCGGCGCTTGAACTTGCGCGCAACGCGAAAGCGGCTCGGCAGCGTAATTAGTAAGGGATTTAAGATTTTGACGGCTAAAAAGTGACAAATAGAAAACAAAGGTAACTGAATCAGCCAAGCCGCCAGCAGTAGAGTCAGAAAGCCGATATCGTCGCTGACAAAAGGAATGCCCCTGCGAAGGACAAAACTAAAACTCTGAGCGAGAGCAAATGCCCTTAACCACGAAATCGGATAGGGGAACCAAGCTGGCCACTTGAGAGTTTTCATGCTGAGAGAGGGAAATTTCAACGGCGAATAGTAAAACTATTAAGATTTTGCCAGATTTGGCGATCGGAAAATTGGTGTAGGGTGCGTCAGCCCCAATCTTTGACCCACATCAAAGTGTTTTTTGTCTGACGCACCGAACCCAAGCGAGCCTAATTCAATCAAATCACAGCAGCAAACAACTCCTCAAAACTCTTTTGCGGAGCCTCCGACTTCGCCACAATTTCCACAACCTTGTTGCGAGAAGTCGGCTCAAACAGCGCCTCCACGCACACTTGGGCTACCTTAGTGCGGGGAATGCTACCGTCTGATAGTTTGTCGGCAGCAGCCATGACGATCGCATCTGAATTATCCTCATTTTTGAGACCGCCCGGACGGACGATCGTATAAGTCAAGCCGCTTTTTTGCAAATACTCCTCGGCTTGCTTTTTCCAAACCAGAATCAGCCAGAACAAATTCAGCGGGTGAAAAAAGTTAGAGACGCACAGAGAAGTCACGAGCACAAAATGCTCAATTCCCTTAGCCTTAGCTGCATCCACCAAATTTTTAGTACCTTCAAAATCCACCTTGTAAGGCGCTGTCGGGTCAAAACCAGGGGCTGCCCCTGTCGCGCACAGCAACACCGTACTATCGCCGATGGCATCGCCCAGGGAAGTCGCATTTAATACATCCCCAGTCACTAACTCAGCCTCCGGTGGTAAAATTTGCCTAGCTGTCTCTAGATTTCGGACTAAAGCGCGCACGGGAATGCCTCGCTTGACCAATTCTGCGACGATTCGGCGGCCAGTCTGACCTGTGGCTCCTGCTACAAATGCTTTCATAAGTCGAGTTATGCTGAACTAGGGTAAGTTTTGTTACTATCAATTTCTCAATTGTAGGGAGGAAACTTCCTTAACACATCCCCAACCAGATTGATTGGCGTGTATAACAGGAGAGCATACAATGAAGCAGGATTCCGCTGAATATCAAACTTTTGAAGCTTCTGACGAAAATTACTACCCAGATGCGAGTTTCCGACAGCCGGAAAGTGGCAGCGCGGAGGCAGGAGAGGAAGTTGAGCCGATTTGGTTTCACACGCATTTTGAAGACAGCATGGAGATGTACGCGGATGCGGAGACGGTGGCGAAGCATTTGAACAACCACAAGAGTTGGTTTTGCCATTGCGCTTCGCCGATGAAGGCCCAGCCGCTCGGCGAAAACGGCTATGACTTATTAATCGGGCGTTTTGGGGCTTTTGGCTACTGCGTTGAAGCGAGAATTGGTTTAGAGTTGCTGCCTCCTGACGCTGAAGGCTGCTATTTGATTAAGACTATTCCGGTTCCGAATTATACCTCACCGGGGTATGAGGTGGATTTTCGATCGGCGATGAAGCTAGTGGAGATACCGTCTCATGAGTTTGCCGCCGATTGGCCGAGCTCGGAACGTGCTAAGCTGCCGCCTGCTATTACCAGTGCTGCGTGGAAGCTGGATTTGGCGGTGGGGGTTTGCTTTCCCAAGTTTATTCGATCGATGTCTCAACCTTTAATAGAAAAAACCGGCGATGCACTTTTGGAAAAAATTATTAAACAAGTTAACCGCCGCTTGACTTATAAAACTCAGCTTGTGTTTCACGAAAGTTTGGGCATTCCTTTTCCGAAAAATCCTCATAAACATTAACAAGACTTGCGTTCTAACTGACATTTGTAGGGTGCGCACTGCGCACCTTACTCATAAGTGCGATCGTAATAACTCATACCTTTTGAGATTTTAGACTTCGGCGCGAGCGCTCAGGCGAACTATTTGAGATTAAAGAAGTGGGAATAACTGATTGTGTATAGGTGGGGAACACGGCCCTACAGTTGCTTTTTTGAAACTGATATCATATCAATTGCAGTTGCACGAGCCAGATGACTGTTGACTGTTGACTAAAATTATGCTTTCGGGACAACTGACCGTTTGGACATTTGAACAATACCGATGCAACCAAAAACGATATCACTTCCTTCGCGTGCTTAGGGCGCACCTTACCCCTGTTTTATTGAACGCAACATTTGCTTGACCAGTTAATCGAAATAACCAAGTTATTGCTAATACAGTTTAAGGGTAAGGTCGTGATTGCATTTTGACATAGGCTCTTTTATTATCACGCCAATTAGTTTTTATGCTGGGTAAATTGATCACAGGGTGAAACACAATAGTTTCAAGTCAGAGGACATCAACTTCGACAGCATTGTTATTACAAGATTCTCCTTCTGTCATCATGCTTTCCCTCCTTATTACCTGATGATTAAGCAGTGTAGCCGATGCAGTTCAAAGCTGGCTCGGATCATTGGTAACAAGTTAGAAAGGAGTAGATTTTGTCAATACCTCTTGGGATAGAAATATTATGGAATAATAATGATAA
>NZ_JAUBRK010000045.1:0-66103 GCF_036701825.1 Microcoleus sp. MOSTC5
AAATGGGGCATGGTGGCATGATAGGAAAGCATCAGCACTTCATTCTACTCCTCTATCATTACATATTTAGCACTACCGAAATTCCAATTAAGTAGAAGGAATCAGGAAGGCACTAAACGGATGAACATGAATACACGGATTAATTCTTGAGTATGTGTCAATTCATGTCATGTCTGTTTGATTCGGACTTGTATGATGTTAAATTGTGTAGGGCCGGATTCGCCTATATTTTTGATAATTATCGACAAATTATATAAACCGGCCCCGCCCATACTTAGAAACCGGGTTTTTTACCTTGAGTGCGATGCTCGAACGCGTCTTTTCCTCAAAAAACCCGGTTTCTGGGTTCCCGTGCGTGGAATTAAAAACTAAACTGCGTCCGCAAATTGCCCACAAAAATTGTCGGGTTGTTATCGAAATTATTGGCATTGGCGATCGCATAAAATGCCGGCACGATCGAAATATGGTCGGTGAGAGGCAAATAATAAGTTGCCTCAATTTCGTACTGCGTGCCGCCGTTCCCTCCGCCAGAAATCAGAAATCTCCGACCGCCAGTAAAGTCAAAAGGTACTAAATATGACACCGTAAGCAAAGCTCCTTCTTTGAACAAATCGGGAAATGCAAGTCCTAACTGATAAGATTGATTTTTGATCGTGCCGTCGGGTCGGTTAGTCTTGGGAAATATATTGGTTTCGGCGTAGCCGTAGCGGCCGAAAAGACCAAAGCCGCGAGTGACTGACCAATCGAAATTGAAACTATAAGTATTCGCAGTCGCATTGCCCAGGCGGCCGCCGAAACCGTCATCTGCCACACCGTTCAAAGGCTTGCTGTTAGGAGATCCAATTAAGCCGCCGATTTGCTGGATGTTGGAACGGCTGTACAAAAAGCGCAAATTAGTCCGATCGCTCGGACTGAATGTTAATTCTGCTGTAGCCGTATTCGTGCCGTCAAACAAGCCTTGAGACGGATTGGAAGCGGAATTAAACACGGAAGTCGGCAAAAATTCCGTACTCTCGCCCAAATAGCCAAAACGCAGTTTCAATGCGCGGCCGATATCCCACAAAACCAAAGCACCGGCACCGCGTCTGGTAGCGCTTAACAAAGGGCTGTTGTTAGAATTAAAGCTGCTCGCACCGTCTACGAAAAAGTTAAACCTATTGTTGTCAAAGTAGCGGTAGAAATTAATCCTCGGCCCAACTACTACTTGCAAGCTGTTGCTAAGCGGGAAGCGATAGGAAAGTTCCCGCAGGACAACTTCATTGGGATTTACTCCCGCAGTTTGATCGAGAAAAGGAGTGCCGAATGTATTGAAAAAACCCACCGAAGTAAACTGGTTGGCTGGCGAATTGCCGTTACCTACAGCTAGCTGTGTAATCAATTCGTCTTTCCCTGTAAAGGAAGTAGTGAGGGTCAACCAAACTAACTGGCTGAAAGTAATTTCTGGGTCGTCAACTCTCTGCACGATCGGTCTGTTGGTGACAGGATCGCGTCCGGCTACTCGATCGAGCGGAGCAGCATTTCCATTTATTGCTTCAATTCGGACTCGATCGCCCGCAAAAGCTCCAGTCACGTTAAACCAAGCAAATCCGTTGAGTTTAGTAGTAGTTGAAAATTGGTTGGCTTCCAATTCAGCCGTTCGAGCTTCTAAAGCATCTACTCTACCGCGCAATGTAGCTAATTCTGCTGCAAATTCTTCTTGCAATCTTTGCAAAGCAAGTAAATCTTCTCGCTTGACTAAATTACCAGTAGAACCGCCAAGTTGTTTGGTAATTTGATCCAAGCAAGCGTTTAATCCGGCGGCGAATTCGTACCGAGTCATTGCCCGATTGCCTCGGAATGTGCCGTCTGGATATCCTGCAATGCAGCCGTATCTTTCTACTAGGGATTGCAAGGCTTGAAAAGCCCAATCTGTAGGCCGCACGTCGGACAGTTGGGAAACAGAGGTGACTTGTGCTGCGTCTTCTTGTATGCTGAGGTCATCAGCGGTGCCAGTCTCGCTGCTAATATCGGCAACTTTTCTGGCTTCAGCAACGTTTTGAGACTGAGGAGAGTTGGCAATTTCTAACTCCTGGGGGGGCAATTCGCGAATTGCCCCCGTTATTTTTGGCGCTGTTGCTGCGAGATCCTCTGTTGCTTTATCTTGTTTGGGTAAAGAGCGATCGACTGTTACTGTATTACGTTGGGGTAAAGCTCGATTCACCCATGCTGCATCAGTTTCGGGTAAAGCGCGATCGACTGTGGCTGCATCTGTTTCGGGTAAAGCACGATTCACCCATGCTGTATCAGTTTCGGGTAAAGCGCGATCGACTGTGGCTGCATCTGTTTCGGGTAAAGCTCGATCCACCCATGCTGTATCAGTTTCGGGTAAAGCGCGATCGACTCCTGAGTTAGTCTCTGCGGTTATCGCCGCTAACTGCGGTATCTCAATCTTACCTGCTGCCAGCGCTGCGTCTGGGTTAGCCGCAGAGACGACACTACCTTCTAGCGCAACTTCTGCAGTTGAGGTATCCTGAATTTGAGCTGTTGCTGCGATCGGCTCCAAAGGCACCGCCACACCAGAAATCAAGAAAGACAGCCAAAAAGCTTTAACGGAGGTTGAATTATTCACAAAAACACTCACACCACTTGTTTAAAATTAAATTTGGCCAATCTTAAACGATCAGCTTGCTTATAAATGTATTTTGTTTAACAAAATCTTATAAATAGTTAAAATTATGTTAGGAATCGATCGCTTCCTAATCACTAATCACTGATGACTACTGACTAATTCCCAAAATGAAGTTTTTATTAGTTACAGATTTAGACCACACGCTAGTTGGAGATGACGAAGCAACTCAAGTTTTAAATCAGCGCTTGCACTCAAAGCGATCGCAAATTTGTTTGGTTTACTCTACCGGGCGTTCTCATGCTTCAACTTGCGAATTAATTGCCCAAAAGCAACTGCTAGAACCTGACTATTTGATCGCAGGTGTAGGCAGCGAAATTTACCAAAACGGAACCCTCGACTTAGATTGGGCGGAATATCTTTCTCAAGACTGGGATAAAATGGCGATCGCCTCTTTAGCTAAGCAGTTTTCCCAGCTTAAATCCCAATCCTTAAAAGAACAAAATCCTTGGAAAATCAGTTATTGTCTGGAACCAACTGCCGAAAACAGCTCGACTCTCCAGGAATTGCAGCAAAAATTAACTCAATCGGGACTGGCAGCTCAAATCATTTTTAGCAGCAATCGCGATGTGGATATTTTACCGCAGACTAGCAACAAAGGCAATGCCCTTACTTATTTACAAAAGCGCCTGCAAATTCCATCGGAGGCAACATTAGTTTGCGGTGATTCTGGCAATGACATCAGTATGTTTGAACAGGATGTCCGGGGAGTAATCGTAGCCAATGCTCTGTCAGAACTCTTAGATTGGCATCGCGAATACGGCACTGAAAATCATTATTTAGCTGGCTCTGATTGCGCTTGGGGAATCATGGAAGGAATGGCATATTTTTGGGAATTTTGATTGCTTAAAATCCGGTTTGGTTTGTAGTTAGGACTAAAGTCCTCATAAAAATTAAAGGACTGAAGTTCTCCCTACAAACGCACCCCAACTCCCGCAAACCCTTAAAATCAGTTCAGCAATCTCAACCGCATATCGATCGAACCTGCGAGTTGCGATACCATCAGCGTGTACTGCTTTATACTACCTAATCGAACTTAACTTTAGTTACCTAAAGCCAGTTGAAGTTTATTTCCTAGGCTTTTGGGTAGTCTGCTATCCCAAGATAAGCCGGCGATCCCCCGATCGCCAAAGGTTATATAGTTAAGTTTAGCGCCTCAACCTGAATGACTCTCTCTAAAAGAACTTATCTTTATAGATGAAGAAGATGTAGGTTTAGTCAACTATTTGCCCATTTAGTTAAGCTCGCTCACACACCGCCAGATGGAACAAAATACTTTACCCATAGAGGTGATTCTCTCTCACCCCCGCCAATCCTTAGGCAGCATTCGGCTGGATTGGACGCCACAACCGGGGAACTATCTAGATTTAGAGGGACAAACCTACGCTGTTTTGGAACGCCACCACCGCTATCAGCTCAAATCCGGCCGCTACCGATTGCAAAAAATTGCCCTCTACGTGCAGTCTGCTACACCGCCGAGGGAAAGAACTTTTGTAAGCGGCATCTGGGTTATCGGAGATGCTAGCTGCCGCTTTAATGCTCGATCGGAAATTCTGCGCTGTGCTGTCAATCCCAATGGCCCGTGCGATCGCTGCTGCGATTACCAAAAGTCCTGAACCATCGAGCCAGTACACAATTCCAGCTTCCCAACCGAGAGTGCCTAGGATCGGGGCGTCTCCCTCATTTACGACAAACTATCAAAACCAACCAGCAACTCTCGAACCGAATTTAACTTCTTCAGGAAGGCGGTAATCTATCTTCTGATAGCTGTGCAACACGTCGCGAATGCCAGTATGAATCAAATTTTCTATGTGCAGCAACTGCTCTGAAGAACAGCGAACCTGGAGTGTTTGGTTTGACACTGACTCGCCGGAGTCGATCGCAGTATATCTATTAGGAATTCGGCTGAGCACGTAAGCAATTAAATCCTGTCGCAAGCCAGAAGCCGAAAAAGCTTGTTGGTAGGGATGCGTCGGATAAGACTCCAAGATAATTTCTACTTCTTCTGTGACTACTGCCAAGGTAATATTGACAAGATTTTTCTGCATTTTTACCGTCCCCAAACACTCATTAACTAATATTTTTGTTGCCGATATCGAGATAATCGTGTGATTTCTGCTGAATCTTAGCGGGCTAATACCGCACATTGTCCTTCGGGACTCACCAGCTCTATCTCGGAACTTACCTCTTCTATAACCCGCAAGACGTAGCAGGGAATCTTGTCCGATAAAATAGCACTTGCCACCGTACCCGTGTGAATTTCTAAGACGGCTTCTGATGCAGCTTCAAACATCAGTCGCTGTCCCGGAAACACCACTCTTTCAAAGTGCCAATTAGGAATATTCCCAATCCGCAGCACCTGAACTAGGTTGCTAGCATTTGCGTAATAGCACAGAATCTGGTTGTTACCTTTAGAAGGTAGCTGATATGACATTGGAAAAATCTCCACACTCTTTCAACAACTTACTGAGACTTGGCTTTGCCTGTTAGTGGCAATTGCGAGTTGGGCTCTCGACCAAATGACCGACTTATTTTTGGGGTGTTATTCGAGAGCGCGAATCACATCTTCAGTTATTAATTTTTTTTACCGTTGAGTTCTCCTAGCCACACTTAGAGGACTGGTGCAGAAACCGGGTTTTTTTCGGTTAAAAAACCCGGTTTTTGTAGTATGCAGGGCCTAACTCCTGACTTATTCAGGCTGGTTGTACTGTAGCACCAGTTAATCGAAAGTACCGTCACTGACCCGAACTCTCCTGCAACAGGTTCGTTCTTCGGCAGCGGAATGGTGCTGAGATTGCAATCGACTTTCATATCTAGAGCTTGGAGTAAACTTTATCTAAAAAATATGAGGAAATTATGAAGACAATCATTTTTTTTTGATAAATATTCTTTTGCCGAAGCAGGGATTACAAGACTTAGCTAGAAACCGGGTTTTTTACCAAAAAAATTCGCTACATCTGTGATTTCGCGTTAAAAAATTCGGTTTCTGCCTGCTAATAGAAGAGTTACGCAGGCAGAAACCGAATTTTTTATTTACCAAAAAAATTCGCTACATCTGTGATTTCGCGTTAAAAAAACCCGTTCTTGAGGCAAGTCTGCGTAACTTCTGGAGGAGTTATTCTGCCTGTAAATACGCTGATAGCCCATCGGCTTTGCTGGTAATAAAAAAAACCGACTCCGTGAGATCGTCTCTGCAACTTCTAGGGAATGAGAGTTAAAAGCAATACCAATTTCTAAAAATAAGGCTACACATAGATTGTCGGCGAGCATCTGTAGGGACAAGGAAATGCCTTGTCTTTAGAGAGATATGCGACTTTTAATAATTGATATAAATTGAAAATTGTAGCAAGATATTTTTGAATTGGTATAACAAATGACGCGATCGCATTTTCCCCGAGTTTAAGACAACGGTTCCCAACCGAGAATTCCCGCAACTTGCTGTGCCAAACTCAAAGGATCGAAAGGCTTGGCAATCACCCCCGCTACCCCCAAATCAGCAAATTCGCTCAAATCCATCGCCTGCACCTTAGCAGTCAGGAAAATCACCGGAATCTCCCGAGTAGCCGCATTGTTTTGCAGCAAACCAAACAGAGCAACTCCGTCCATATCCGGCATCATCACATCTAGCAGAATAGCGTCAGGGAGTTGAGTTTCAGCTAAAAGCCTTCCTTCGCTGCTGCTGATCGCGCTCACTACCGTCCAGCCGCCTAAATGTTCCAGACACGCCTGAATCACGCTGCAGAGGTTTTTTTCATCATCGATTACCAAAATGCGCTTTGCTGACATAATTAAAACTCTAATTTTCAATTGATCGCGGTAAACCGAAAGAGGACTTCCGCACGGTGCCTCATCAACCCGGTTTCTTAGCAGATATAGCAGAAAGAAGAAGCAAGACGGAAGAAGCAATCAGCAATAAAATTAACTGTTTCAGAAATTAAGAACGTCCTAATAATCTTGGCGGTTGCTATATTTTGCCGCTCACCTACTTAAACCGAGAACATAAAAATCGATATATAGGCCTCGCAAACTCATTCTCCCCGCGTGCGTTGCGAGGAACGTTAGCTTTCCCCATCTCCGATCAAAGCAATCTCAAAACTAAAAACTTTTTCCCCCTTCGCCTTCTAACTGTGCAGGCACTGTGAAATAGAAACTGCTTCCTTCTGAGACAACGCTTTCGGCCCAAATTCTGCCGCCGTGCTGCTGCACGATGCTGCGACAGATAGCCAAACCCAAACCGGTACCTCCTTTTTGGCGGGAGTCAGAAGCATCGACCTGTTGAAACCGTCCAAAGATAGTTTCTAGTTTATCAGCAGGAATCCCCCGCCCTCGATCTTTGACTTCAAATAAAACCCGATCGCCCAAATCTTCAACCCTGACAGTTACTGTACTCTCCGGAGCCGAGAATTTAATCGCATTGCTCAACAAATTTACCAGCAGTTGAACGATCCTGTCCGGGTCAGCCCAAATTTTTGCCGTTTCGGGCAAAATCGACAAATTAATGTGATTCTCAGCAGCCACAGACAGCACAGCTTCCGCAGACTTCCGCATCAAAACAGCGGCATCGCACCACTGCTTGACGAGAATAACCTGGCTCGCATCGAGCCGCTCTAAGTCTAAAATATCGTTGACCAAACGCACTAACCGTTCGGTATCGCTAGACGCAATTTCTAACATCTGTTTGGCGGTTTCCGGTTGATCTTTCAGTACGCCCGCTGCTAGCAAACCTAAAGAACCGCGAATTGAAGCAAGCGGCGTTCGCAGTTCGTGGCTGACAATCGAAATAAACTCATTTTTCATTTTTTCAATTGCCCGACTTTCTGTGATATCTGTGACTGTGCCGACGTGACCGATTAGTTGATCTCTGTCGGAAAAAATCGGAGCTGTTTTAAGCCGGCAAAACCGGATTGTTCCGTCTCGCTGGATGTGGCGGAATTCGCAGGAAAATTCGCCATCAAGCGATTGTGATTCCGACCACTTAGACAGAATTAGTTTGATGTCTTCGGGGTGAATAAACCGCATCCAGCGGTTTCCTAAAGCTGCTGCCGGTGCGAAGCCGCCAATTGCTTGACAGCGGGGATTTGTATAGGTACATTTCCCCTCTGGATCGATTTTAAAAATCCCGACGGGCGAACTTTCGCTCAAAGAGCGAAATAAAGCTTCGCTTTCTCGGAGTTCTGCTTGAGAGCTTTCTAGTTCTCGGGTTCGCTGCAAAACTCGCATTTCTAACTGTTCGTTGAGCTGTTGGAGGGCGGCTTCAGCTTGTTTGCGCTCACTAATATCGCGGTGTACCGATACCCAATGGGTAAAGCCACCTGTTTCGTCAGCGATCGGCACAATGCTCATTTCTATCCAAAATTCCGTCCCGTCTTTGCGATAATTGATCAAGTCAACCCGGATCGGCTGCCAGGTTTCCAAAGCTGTCCGAACTCGATCGAGACTGGCGCGGTCTGTTTTTTCTCCTTGCAAAATGCGAGGGGTTTTGCCCAAAACTTCTTCTAACGTATAGCCAGTCATCCGCGTGAAAGCTGGGTTGACATAAAGAATTCGCGGGCCCGATTCGTCAATCGGTTCAGCTTCCGTAATTAACACGGCGTCGTTAGTAGTGGTGACTGCTGATTCCAACAGGCGCAACTGTAATTCTCTAGCTTTGCGATCGGTAATTTCTCTAACTGTCCCCACCATCCGCACTGCATCGCCTGCTTCGTTGAAAAAAAACTTACCTTTCCCCTCAATCCAGTGAATGCTGCCGTCGGGCCAAACCACGCGGTTTTCGTTACAGAAATCCGATCGCTGGGCGATCGCCTGATTTATAGCATTCTGAATACTGTTTAAATCTTCTGGGTGAACGCAAGCTGCAAAACTTTGATAAGTTCCGCCAAAAGTTCCCGGGGCCAACCCATACAACTCTTCGTGTTCCCTCGACCAAACAATGCGATTTTTCTGCACGTCCCAGTCCCAAAATCCGATTTTGGTAGCCGACAAAGCTAAGCTGAGCTGCTGATTTGTTTTCCGCAACTCCATGCTAGTAATAGCAACTCGAAGTTCTCGGACTATTTCAATTTCGCACTGCTGCCAAGGCAAAGATTTTAACCTCACAGTTTCTTGCCACAACTCAAAGGAATTGCGAGGAGACATCAGCCTGCTGCCATCCGGCTTTAATTCAATTGACCACTCTGGTTCACCTGCCCAGTTGACAGTTTGAATTACTTCGGGACGGAACCACAAAATGTAATAATTTTGCATCTCGGACATGGCAAGTATCAGCAAACCGCTAGCCACTTCTTTAAACTTCTCGGAGAGCGGATACAGCTTTGAGAGAGAATCTGTATGAAAAATCTCATTATTTTTTTTACTTTTTATCCAAGCAATTAAGTTTTCGATTTCTACCAATTCCGGCGTTTTGCCGATGGTTGTTAAATTTTCATTGGCACACACAACTGCACCCGTAGCGCCCACTAAGGCCAGCAATTCATCTCGGAATGCAAGCAAACCTTCTACAAAGCTGTTTTTTTGAGAAATTTCTTTAATAAATTTATGGCAATTTTGTTTTAAATAAATACCATATTCCCAGTTTTCGCTATCTTGTTTGTAGCTGAGTTCGAGATTCACAAACTTTGCTAGCATTTCGCAAGCCGTTCTTGTTTCGTAGTTGACATACTTTCGTGTTGGGTGGTGACAGGCGATCAATCCCCAGACTTTTTTATCTTTGATTAATGTCAGGGTCATGCTAGCGGCAACGTTCATATTTTTGAGATATTGAACGTGGCAAGGGGAAACTGCTCTCAACAAAGAGCCGCCGAGATCCACAGGGCGACCAGTCAGCGGATTGCAGTGAGGAATTAGTTCTACAGGCTGACAGTTAATATCGGGAATAAACCGAATTAAATTCATGTTGAACTGTTTTCTTGCCTGGGGGGGAATATCGGTAGCTGGATAGTGCAGTCCCAATAAAGGAGCCAAACTTTCTACTTTGTCTTCGGCGACAACTTCCCCCGCACCGGTGGCATCAAATTGATAGACGATCGCTCGATCGAAACCGATCATCCTCCGCACTTCTTCAACTGCTGCCTGACACAGCACTTGCAGGCTTGGTGTTTTGTGAATTTTGTCGATCGGCTCTTGGACTAAATGATAACCATTCAAACAATCGCTAGCTTGTGGGGAAACAATCGGCTCTAGCTCAAAAATTAATGCTGAACTAGATTGATGGAGCGTCCCCTCAAAAAAAGACTGGCGGTTTTTACTTTTGAATGATAATCTGATACCGTTAGATTGATGACTGTTTTCAGATAAAGCTTTTTCTATAGCCTCAATTTCCTCAGTCTCGACAAATTCATGTAAAAATTTGCCCAAAAGTTCTTCGGCGTAAATGTCGAGAGCCTCAAAAGTATTGTTGCTAACTTGCAAAATTTTCAACACAGGAGATTCCAGCACCAAAAGGATGCCATGAGGTTGAATCGAAGCCTGGGCGTAAATTTTTTCGTAGTCGCTATCCTTGAGAGTGCCTGTGTTTGAGGGCAATGTCCTTGCTTTCATATGATTAATACTTCTCTAAATTAGCCTATAGTTCTGGAGCCGCGGGCCAACATCCATCAACGGCACCGCGTCCGAATCGCACAACCAGAAAATCCCAATTCTTGGCTGAGGCTTCCTGATTCGTTTCGGACACGCACTGCATATTTCCTCCTAGTTATACCAGTTTAAAAAAAGAATACAACTGCAGGCAGGTGCTTGAAACCAGAAGTTTCATAAGTCATTCCCAATCCTTCAGTTCTTTAATTCTTTAATTTTTTAATCTAAAAAGGTATTAGTGTTGTGCCTGAGCCAGTCTATGCCTTAGTTGAGTCCGCTCCAAACGATTCAGGAGGCGAGCAATCAATTCCGGTTTCACGATCGGCTTGTTCACGTAGTCGTCAGCACCTGCGACAAACATTTGGCGCACTGTTTCCGACTCGGAATGAGCCGTCAAAAATAGCACGGGGAGCCTGCTCCAGCGCAAATCGTTGCGCACTGCCAAACACAGCTCGATACCGCTGTAACCGGGCATCTCAACATCTAAAATTAGCAAATCCGGACAAGTGGTTTCGAGTACCTCCCAGAACTTTTCGGGATCGTCCAATGTTGTTACTTGAAATCCCCAAGGTTGTAGAATCACTTGCAGTGCAGCCAATAGATGCACGTCATCGTCTACCACCATAACTTTAGCTTCAGCAGGACCAGTCTGGTCGAGAACTTGGGCGACTGCTTTGAGTATATCTGCTGGGGGGATAGATTTGTGTAAAAAGCCGGAGGCTCCCAAACGAGCAACTTCTATTCGATCGCTCAATTGATTGTGTCCGCTAAAAACCATCACCGGAATTTCGGGTTTTTCACTGCGGAGTTCGGCTAGGAGAGAAAGTCCGTTTTCCTCAGTTCTGGAAAATGTCAAATCCAGCAAAATCGCATCGGGAGGCTGTTGAGAAATCGCACTTCTTGCCGCTTGCGGAGAGTTGGCGACTTCTATCTGGAAGCCAGAACCGAATGCTGCTATTTTCAGTCGATCGCTCTGAAAAGTATCATCATCAACAATCAGCATTCGGCGATTCTGGGAAACCGCAGGAACCAAATCGCCTTCTGGTTCGGGCGACGGGCGATCGAATATCTGTTTGAGCTTATCCAGAAATCCCTCAATCTGCTGAGCCGTCTCCGGTTTTAAGATGTTTTCAGCCTTGAACAAATGTTCTATCTTGCGCGCAACTTCCGAACCTTTGGGCAGCCCTAAAGTTCCCAAAGAACCGACTAATTTGTGAGCTTGAGCCTGGGCTTCCTGGCGCAGTTCGCCCTCCAAGCTTCCGCTTTTCAGTTGAGCGATCGCGCGATCGAATATCGCCACCTTTTCTATAAAATTGGCTTTTAAATTTTCCCGCATTTGGGCAACCACATTCTGGACTTTGAGGCGGCGGTCGTCATTGTTTAATTCCTGGCTCGACCCGCTGGATTCAGCAGATAAAGTCTCTTGACTTTTAGCAGTTTCTGCTGTTTCCCGCGCAACTTTTTGGCTCTCAATATCCTCTTGTAGGCTTTTGAGCCGATAGCCCAGTCCGTACACGGTTTCCACTAAATCTACAGTCATCCCGGCTGCTTTCAGCTTCTGCCGCAGCCCCTTGATGTGAGCGGTAACGGCTTCTTCCTGAGGAAATTCGCCGGCCGACCAAATGCGATCGAGGATGGCGCTGCGGCTGAAAATGCGGCGGGGATTTCTCAGGAAAAGTTCCAGCAAATTGTACTCTTTCGGAGTCAAGTGCAGCACTTTTTCGGCATAAGTTACTTCTGTAGTGTCCGGGTTGACTTGCAGTTTTTCCCAGGTCAAATTTGTACTCGACAAAGTTGCCTTACCCCGGCGCAGCAAAGCGCGAATTCGAGCGATTAATTCTTCGAGATTAAAGGGTTTGACTACATAATCGTCTGCACCCGCCTCTAAACCTTGGACTCGATCGTTGCTGCTATCTAGTGCTGTTAGCAGTAAAATCGGCATTTGGCAGCCGGACGATCGCAATTTCCGACACAAACTAATGCCGTCGAGTTTAGGAATCAGCACATCCAAAACAATCAGGTCGTAATCGTATGCCTGCACCAACTGCAAGGCTGTTTCACCGTCTGCTGCCGCATTCACATTGTAATTGTGAGAGTTCAGGGCTTGGGTAAGCAAACTGACTGTAATTGTGTCATCTTCTACCAGCAGAATTTTCATAAGCGTAACCTGTTATTTGATCTGTTTTAGTGACTGACTTCTTAGCGAATTATGGGGATAGTTAAATAACCTTTTTCAGAGTTTATTTGAAATTTTCCCACCCTCAGTCTAACAAATAGTATTCTTGAATATAGTAAAATGGTAAATTTTTCTTGGGATTTTTTTTTAGCTATCCCAATGTTTTATCGGATTCTCCCGGGGACCTTAGGGCTTTTTTGACTTCAGCGCCTGCTGAATTTTTTGAATCAAATATTGCGATGAATCTTGATGCTTAACTAAGTTTTCCAACTCAGAAACCGCGACTTCGGCGTTTTTTATCTCTTTAACTAAAGAATCAGCGGTAACACTTTGTCTGACTCCCAAAGGTTGTTTGATAGCGGTCTGTGAATTGAAATCTTTTTCCGCTATTAATTCCTCCAACTCTAACAGCGCCATTTCTGCGCGATCGATCTTAATGGTCACAGATTTAGCCACATTAGCACCCGCTCTTGCTGCCTGCGTGAGTTCATGAACGCGAAGTTTAAACCGGCTGGCAATTTGCTCCATTTGAGTCCCTAATTCAAAAGTTTTACTCGCCAGTCTGCCAATTTCCAGACTCACTTGGCTCAGACCGCTGGGCTGATTTCCCATTTGATTGGTAACTACAGCCACCTGTACTGCTAAATGCCTGACTTGTTCGATCGCCTCCCGGATGGTTCGGGAAGTGCGGTTAACCGTTTCTAAATCATTAGCTATTGCTTTGCCAACGCCCAAAATTTTCTCTGTATTGTTGCAAATAGAATTAGCACCTTGAAAAGTAGCTTGAAATGCTTGGCGACCTTCCGAGGAAATCAGTTTCGCAATTCTCACAAATCGCTGATTCATTTGAGCAATTTCTTCAGCTTGTTTTACCAGTGCCAGTTCCTGGGAACTGGGAGTATTATTCGATTTTTCTGTTTGACGCTGTTGCGATTTTAAAAGCTCATTACATTCGTGGAATCTCGCCTGTTCTTGTTGAATGACCGCCAGATATTTGTGCCTTTCTACTCGGTATTTTTGAATAACTTTGTTAGCTTGCGCTAAAAGTTTCGACTGGGCAATCACCAGAGTATGAACGTCCAAAATGCGGTAAGTCCGGTTTGCCATTACTACCACAATGGGTTCATAAATCAAGTCTTTGTGCCTGTTGAGAGACGCTTGCACCGCATCCTCTACTTTCCAGTTTTCCGAAAGCAGCAAAGGCGGAATTCTAATAAAATCTAACAAGCAGCGAATCGGTTGCTGCCCGTAAACTCCTAAGCGATCGGGAAGACTCATTTGCTCTCGAAACTTGACGCGAGAAATCATGCCCAATACCTGTGATTCGTGGGTAATAATGACTCCCGGCAAGTCTGGTTCTTGCTCGAATCTTTCAGCCACTACCTGTCCTGGAGTTGCAGCACTCACTTGAAAGTCGTGACAAGGCAGATGTCCGATAGTGAAATCGGGGGTGAGTTGAGTTGGATTGCTCATTTACCCGGATCGTGTTAAGTAGAAGTTAACAAATTATATATTGATATTATACTGGAATAAGATTTTTTAAAGTAGTCAAGAACCCACCACTCACCGGCATACCGATTTAGTGGGGGCTTGAAAGAGTCCTAGTTGACCAGTCTAAATCTTAACTGACAGGAGTTGTGGGCAAGTGTTGAAGTTCACACGCCCGGAATCTGTAGCTAGTTAAGATATCTGCAACGAAAGCATTAAACAGCCATTTGGGAGGCAGTGTGTTTGGCAAAGTACCGACCTACAACAAAAGCCCGTGCTAAC
Source organism: Microcoleus sp. MOSTC5 (assembly GCF_036701825.1). NCBI lineage: Bacteria > Bacillati > Cyanobacteriota > Cyanophyceae > Oscillatoriales > Microcoleaceae > Microcoleus > Microcoleus sp. MOSTC5. The sequence continues at coordinate 14,184 of NZ_JAUBRK010000045.1, forward strand.
TTGACCCCAGCAATGGGAGTGGAATTCCTTAGTTTTCATAAAAAACCCGGTTCACAAACACGACCAGAACCGATCGATTCTTCAGCCGTATCCGTGCCCCCCATTTCCTCCCACCGCTTTCGCGCTCTTACAGCTATAGTGGGGTAACTCGCGCCGAAGAAAGATGGCAACTATAGGGAGAAATAAGGTTTCTGGCTCCTGGCTCTGACGATAGCCAGCCTTCTGACTACTTTCATCTCAAGTCTCTTGGAGCGGCCGCGCCTGCTGCGCCCCTGGTTCCGTCCCCACAAAAGGGGCGTTCATATTTTGTTCTTTAAAACAACCGGGAAAATATCTAGATTGAAACCAAAAACCTTAAATCGGACTTTGCCGCTAGCAACCTTTGAGGCTGCTTACCAGTTGTTACAGCAAATGGCTGAACTTCCCGGGGCGATTTGGCTGGCCGACGATGCGATCGCTGATTATCAAAATCTGGAAAACTCGTCGGAAAGGTTTGCAGCAGTGGTATCAGATCATTTTAGCGGGCTGCTGCGGGGCAAGCTATTAGATGAGTTCGCAACAAACGGACGCAAACACAGCGAAAAAAATCTTACTTCGGAATTGAATGTGCAGTTGACTTTCGATCCCGGGGCGATCGCCAATTTCCTCTCTCCCCTCGCAAACAAACTCACAGAAATAACGCCCGCACCCTCGCGGCAAATTGATATTCGCGCCCTCAAACAAGCAATTAAAAATATACAGCCAAACTCGGCATTTTTTCAAAGCGAATTCACCCTAAATTTGCTGGATATTCTCGGTTCCGATGCCAGAAAAAACTATCACCAGCCCCTACACCACCAAACAGAAATAGAGCAAAATTCCGCGCCCAAAGCGATAGCTCCAGAAACGCTAAAGCTACAGATTCCCGAAGCCGTCAATCAATTACAAGTTGCCAATCCCTGCATTTCATTTTGTCAGCCAGTCGAAGATGCTTTGCAGCAGCAGCTCGAACAAGAGCGACTTTTGAACCAAGTGACAACTCAAATCCGCCAGAGTTTGGAATTGCCTGTAATTTTGTCAAAAGCAGTCGAGCGAGTGCGAGAGTTTTTGGAGGTCGATCGCCTGTTAATTTATCAATTTGAAAAAGTGCCAGCGCCGCAGAATGGTGAGTTAGCTAAAGAAATACCTGCTGCGGTTTCTGGGTCTGGCAAAATCAAAGAAAATTTAGGGTCTTACTTGTATTTAGGTCGCGTCACCTACGAAGCTTTAGCCAACGATACTATCTCGTCTGTACTCAATTTTAGTGAAAGCGCGCAGTGTTTTACGAATGGAGTCATTGACAGAGAAAAATATCGCAAAGGTTTGACTTTGTGCGTCGCGGATGTGGAAAAAACTTACTCTTCGCAGCCTTGTTTTTTAGAGTTGATGCGGCGGGCGAAGGTGCGCGCGAAGTTGCTAGTACCGATCGTAGTTCAAGACGAATTGTGGGGGCTGCTAATTGCCCACCAGTGTACTTTTCGGGAGTGGGAAGAAAGCAAAAAAACATTTTTGCGGCAAATAGCAGAACATTTGGCGATCGCCATTTATCAAGCCGAACTTTATGCACAAGTCCAGCAGCAAAAGCGCACCTCAGAACAGCGCGTAATAGAGCGCACGCGAGAACTGCGCGATGCACTGGTCGCCGCCCAGTCTGCCAGCCTCGCCAAGAGCGAATTTTTGGCAGCTATGAGCCACGAATTGCGGACTCCCCTCACCTGCGTCATCGGCATTTCCGACACCCTGCTGCGGTGGTCTTACGGCAAAGTTGGCAGCAAAGAAGTGCCGGTGCAAAAGCAGCGACAGTACCTGCAAACTATCCGGGACAGTGGCGACCACTTATTAGAATTAATTAACGATATTTTAGATTTATCGCAAGTAGAAGCCGGAAAAGCAGTATTAAAAATTAGTGAATTTTCTCTTTCTAAATTAGCTTCTCAGAGCCTGCACGCCCTCAAAGAAAAAGCTATGGCTAAAGGCGTGGAACTGGTGCAAGAACAGCGGATCAAACAAGAGTGCGATCGCTTCACCGCTGACCCGCGCCGCTTGAGACAAATTCTCTTCAATCTTTTAGGAAATGCGATTAAATTTACTCCCGAAGGCGGGCAAGTCATCCTGCGAGTTTGGGTGACAGAAGATAAAAATCGAACGCCGGCAGTGCGGCAGCCCGGTACTGCACCGGCAGGCAGCACCGCTGTTTTTCAAATCAAAGATACTGGCATTGGAATTCCCGAAGATCAGCGATCGCTTTTGTTTCAAAAATTCCAGCAGTTGGATTCCCCCTACCGCCGCGAATACGGCGGCACCGGTCTGGGATTGGCTTTAACTAAACAGTTGGTAGAACTTCACGGCGGTGCGATAGAAGTCAACTCTAAAGTTGATGTCGGCTCTACTTTTACCGTTTTTATACCCATCCAAACTCAAAGCAAAGATGAATCCACCAAATTCAAATATGAAAAATCGAATTCATCTTTACCGCTGCATTCTTCCTCCTTGCGGGGCAGCCTCGTGCTCGTCGAAGAAGATGAAGAAACTGCCATGCTGATTTGCGATATCCTGACAGTCGCAGGACTGCAAGTGGTGTGGATGATTGAAGGTTCGGCGGCGGTGGAACAAATTGAACTTTTGCAGCCGAATGCAGTGATTGTGGATATGCGTTTGCCCGGTATGAATGGCTGCGAAATAATTCACCAACTGCGCCAAAAACCCGCTACTGAAAATATCAAAATTCTGGCTTTAAGCGCTAATGAGATTCCCGCAGATGAGATATCTTTCGTGACGGGGGGAGCTAACGATTGTTTGGCTAAACCGATTCACCCTGAGCAATTGCTTGACAAAATTATTTCTTTAATGGCCGGGATTGGTAATGGGTAATGGGGCATGGGGCATCGGGCATCGGGCATCGGGCATCGGGCATCGGGCATCGGGCATTTAATATAATTGAGTTTTTGAGGCAATTATGGGAAGACCTGATTTTGAGGAATTAGAGGTTTATAAGTTGGCGGAAAGTTTGGCGAATCAGATTTGGGACATTGTTAAAAAATGGGATTACTTCACAAAAAATACGATGGGCCAACAGATCGTTCGGTCTGCTGATAGTGTCTGTGCTAATATTGCTGAAGGAAGAGGTCGTTATAATGACCAAAATAATCGGCGTTTTGTAAAAATTGCGATCGGCTCTTGGTACCAAACAGTAAACTGGTTAAGATTAGCCTATGCTAGACAACTTATCACAAGCGAAGAAGCAAGCAAATTTAAACCAATTGTCGATAAATTACTACCAAAACTTAACGCTTATTTGAGTTCAATAGGACACAGGGAATAAATTACAAAAAAAGCCCGATGCCCGATGCCCAATTCCCCATTCCCAATTCGCCATGATTAATTGTCAAATTCCTACAGGATTAATTGTTTCTTGTCAAGCACCTGCTGATTCGCCGCTGCACGATCCGATCGTAATTGCGGCAATGGCTCGAACCGCCATCAATCGAGGTGCCTCGGGCGTGCGGATTGACACTCCGGCTCACATTGCGGCGGTGCGAAAACAGGTATCCGCTCCCATAATTGGGATTTGGAAGCAGCAATTGCCGGGATGCGAGATTTACATTACTCCTCGCTTTGAAGACGCGCGGGCGATCGCCGCTTCTGGAGCCGATATTATCGCCGTTGACGCTACTCTGAGAAAACGTCCTGCTGGTGGCGAAGACTTAAAGACATTAATCGCACAAATTCACAGCGAATTGGGTAAATTAGTGATGGCGGATGTAGATACAATAGAAGCTGCGATCGCAGCAGCAGAAGCTGGTGCAGATACTGTAGCAACTACTCTTTTTGGGTACACTGCTCAGACGGAAAATTTCTCGCCGCCCGGATTTGATTTGCTTGCGGAAATGGTAGAAAAGCTTAAGGTTCCGGTTATCTGCGAAGGCGGGATCGCTGGGCCGGAAATGGCTAAAAAAGCATTAGATTTAGGAGCGGTGGCTGTGGTTGTCGGCGCAGATATCACTGGGATTGATATTAAGGTGACAGCCTATAGATCGGTGATTGGAAAGTAAGAAGGAAGTTCGGCAACGGATTGTTTAACGGATGTAACGGATAGAAGGAAGTTCGGCAACGGATCTAACGGATAGAAGGAAGAAGGGAGAATAAATATTCGGCGATTGAAATCGCTTTTAGGCAAACGAAAGGCGCAAGGTAAGGGTGGGAAATATCGGGCGATTTCAATCGCCCTTTTTCTGGGGAAGTTGCTAAATCAGCGCGCCGTTGATAAAGCTGCTAACTGCAGCCAAGGCGATCGCCCCCAGTACCGCGCTCCAAAGACCCATCCGCAAGCTAAATCCTTCAACTAACTTCGCAGCCGAGGCAAAAATAATCACGTTCATTACAAAAGCAAACGCACCGGAAAGTAATCCCAGCGTCAGCAGGTTCGGCACGAAAAAAACTGCTTTTAGAATTGGCAAAATTAAAACATTCAAAATTCCCAAAACCGCAGCGGAAATTACTGCTTTCGGTGTGCTGTCAATTTCTACGCCGATCGGCAGTTGAGAAATTAGCAGCAAGCTGCTGCCCGTCACCAGCCAAGCAATTAAAAAATCGATCGGTTCCACAGCGCCCCTACCTCCTTAACAGTTGAATTGTCAAAAAAACCTGATATTCAAGCTCTACCTTAATCAAAAAAACCCGCTGATACGTCTGCCAATTGGCAGAATTTATGTCTGTCACTAAAGAGTTAGAAGTTATCGTGGCTGTATCTTCCTCAAAATAATCCGGATGGGCACCTTATCAACCTGTTAGTTGAATAAAAAGAGCAGATTAATTAATATGGCTGGCGATTTTTCTTTTAACTCTAAAGTCCGATTCGACAAAAAAGGCTTAAACAATCCTGCACGGCAAGGCAGCCGATCGTTCCAAGCTATAATTTTTATGCTGCTAGTCACTACCTTGGTGACGCTGCCGACATTTCGTCTAGCCGAACTGCAACTGATACATGGAGCCTACAACCGACAGCGCGCGGAAAATAACCGCATTCGCCCTGTGTCAGTCGCAGCGAATCGCGGTCAAATTTTAGACCGCAGCGGCAAAATATTTGCGGCCAGCCGCGTATCTCGATCGGTCTATGTGTGGCCAAAAGAGCGATCGGCCAAGGAGTGGCAAGAGATCGCAGCTACACTCGGTCCGATCGTCAAACTTCCCGCAGCCGAAATTGTCAAAAAAATCGATGGAGTTGGCTACAGATCGGCCCTGCCAGTGCGAATTAGTAAGGATATCGATGTCGGTACTTTCGTCGCTTTGGGAGAACAAAGTAATGCTTTGCGGGGAGTTGAAATTCGCGTAGAATCGAGCCGAGACAATCCCAACCAGCAATTAGCAGCTCACCTTTTGGGATACGTCGGCGAAGCTAGTTTAGATCAATTAAAAGCTAATCCTGCATATCCGATGGGGATGATCGTCGGTCAAATGGGAGTGGAAAAATTAGCCAATTCAACTTTAGAGGGCGTTTGGGGAAACCGTTTAATCGAGGTAAATGCTAAGGGCGAAGAAATCCAAGATTTAGGTGTAAAAGACCCTATTCCCGGCAAACCGGTGCAGCTAACTTTAGATTTAGATATGCAAAAAACTGCGGAAAAAGCTTTGGGCGATCGCCTCGGTGCTGTTGTGGCGATCGACGTGAAAACCGGAGCTCTTTTAACAATGGCTAGTTGGCCGACATTTGATCCCAATATTTTCACCCGCAAGGTAACTCAAAAAGAATGGGATCGGCTGCAAGGGCCAGACAAACCATTTTTAAATCGGGCCGTTCAAGGCTATCCAGTCGGCAGCACTTTTAAGATTGTAACTTCTGTAGCTGGGATGGAGTCTGGCAAGTTTTCTCCTGACTCGACTTTGGTAAGTTCTGCTTCAATTAACATCGGCGGAATTACCTTTAACGAACACAGCGCCGGTTACGGCGTTATCGGTTTCCGCGATGCTTTAGCCTACAGCAGCAATACGTTTTTCTATCAAGTAGGTATGACTGCAGGGCCGGAAGAAATGGCGAAATGGGCTAAAAAAATGGGCATTGGCGGTACTATTAATTTAGACCTTTTGGGGATAGACGGCGCCAATCACGGTCAAGTTCCGATACCAGCAGAGAAACAGAAAATGTATGGGGAAGATTGGTACGTTGGCGATACAGTAACAATGGCGATCGGTCAGGGTTTGGTACTTTGTACTCCCTTAGAATTGGCAGTGATGGTGTCAACTATTGCCAACGGTGGTTGGCGAGTGCAGCCGCATTTATTGGCTTCTCAAACCAATACGCCTGTTACTAAAAAAATTTCAACAGGTATTAAGCCTGCAACTTTAAACGTCATTAAACAAGGATTGATTGACGTGGTGAAAAAAGGTACAGGCCGCGCCATGAATGACGGTACTATTCCTTTAAGTGCTGGTAAGACTGGGACTGTGGAAATGCCCGGTCATCCTGACAATTCTATGTATGTCGGTTTTGCTCCCGCTGACAAACCGGAAGTTGCGATCGCAGTTATAGTTGAAGGCGGCGGATTTGGTGCTGTATCGGCGGCACCAATTGCTCAAGAGGTATTTAGAACCTATTTTCAAAAGCAGGGTTTTAAGCCTACTAATAAGCCTCTATAGTTATTAGTTAATTGTTAACTGTTGACTGTTGACTGTTCCGATTTTTTGTTATACTTCGATCGCACTATCCCTGATATCTTGGAAAAGTGCGATCGATCAAAAGTTTTCCCCTACCAATCGTCTCACTTCCAAGGTCGATAAATTGATCATTTGCGCTACCTGTTCCAGACTCATTCCAGAATTTAAGAGTTGAGTTACGAGCGATCGCAATGTTGACTCCGCTGCCAGTCGTCCCAGGTTTTCTTCCTTGTGAGTCTTCAAAAACTCACCAGTTTGAGGAACTTTAAACCTCAATTCTCCTGCAACTATATGCAATTCGAGTTCCAACACTTCACTGAACAACCACAGTGTATCGAAAGCGATATTGTTGGCTGCAATCGGCTCGTACTGATTGTTTATTAGACGTACTCCTTGTAAAATCGGATTTAGATAATCTCCCGACGGATCGTACTGAAAATATTCCCTAACTCCCAAATTCCGATAAATTTCCGGTTTGGTTTCTTGGTCTTTTGTTTGAGTTGTTTCCGATGTAATTTCTAGTACAAAATCTGGAGTAATTCCCCCTTCTTCCCAAACTTTATAATTATCCCTTTTGCGGTTGGCAACTCCAAACACCACATAAACATCCGGGGCCACAACTGCCTGGTTGTTCCCTTCTTCATAATATATGAAAGAATTGGCTGAGACGTAAACATCAGAACGTTCTTGAAAGTAAAGCTTGACAGCTTCAACGCTATAAGTCATGTAATCGCGCGTGATGTCGCTTTCAGCCATCGGCTCTCCGTCGCTGCTGGGATATTCAATTTCTACTGGTTCGACTTGAGTTAAAATTGTCATTTTTCAATTTTCCTCAAAGTTAATTAATTTAATGGTAGCATTCTGTCGGATTTGGGAAAAGTTCGATATCCTAAAAAAAATCAACAGCATTAAGGTGCGCACTGCGCACCTTACATAATTAGGTTTTGCGTCCTGGACTGTAAGGCTGGTCTGATGGTTGACAGATACAGACTATTTAAATTCTAATTAATCCCTCTCTCTAAAATAATCATTTCCGAACCAACAACGGGACTTCTAGCTATTAACTTCCCTTCCCTATTCGCAATTTCTAGCTTGCTGAAATCGAGTGAATTAGCTTCCTTCCACATTTTAGTTGCTAGTTGATTTTGCTCGACTTCGCTGAGTTTGTACCAATCTTCAGCGACTTTTACAGTCAAAATGCTGCTAGAAAAATTAGCTTGAACAGACTCAACTAAACCGCCGCCAAGTCGATTCTTAATTTCAGTAACTTGAGTTTGAATCGCAGCAATCAGAGACTGTTCCGGCGTCAGCGGCGGCGGTGGGATCATTTCTACTGGTTGCGGTTTTTCCGGGGCCACTAAATCGGGCAACTTGCTTTTGAATTTAGTAGATATTGGCGCTGACGGTGCGATCGCCTCTGGGGATTTCGGCGTTCCCGGCGCCACAAAATCGCCAAACGTTGGCGGCGACTGCTGCGCTGCGGGGAGAGGCACTTTTGCTAGTTTCTCCGGCGGTTTTGCCGAGAAACTGTTGAAAGTTAAACCCACTGCAACGATCAAAATTGCTGCTATGGCGGCGTTTAAAATTGGATCGGACAGCTTCTGGTTCGTAGATGGTGGCAGTAGCGATCGCACTAGCCGTACAATACTTTGCCAAAGTACACCGACTTTCTCTAAAAAATTCCCTTCCGGGCGTTGGGATACAGGCTTTTTCTCAACTTTTACAGCAACTTTTGGAGGCACGCTGTTAACTTCTGCAGCAACAGCCGGAGGAGTTGCTGTTGCTGAGTCAGAAGCGGTGGGTGCGATCGGCTTTTGGGCCTGCAACGGGGGTTCTGCTGCTAATTTTTTCCCTTTTTTTCCCAAATTCCCAATCGAGGCAATCAAAGCATTGATTCTCTGATTTTTGGGAACAGCGCTGCTGGCATTTTGAGTTTTGCTACCAGTGGGGGCAGACTTTGCAGGCGAGTCAACCTCCGGTGTCGGAGATTGAGAGGGTTCTGGAATTGACTGGTTTAGTTGTTCTTCTGACATTTTCTCTGCCTTGGGGCGTTGCAAATATATCTAAAAGCGATAAATTTTTAGTTGAGCCATCTCAACCTTAATTTATCATTTCATTAGTTGTAACTGAATCAAAATGAGTATCAAACGCCGTCACTTTCTAATTTTAGGCAGTCTCAGCAGCTTAGGTTTTGCCGGAGTCTGGAAAATGTTTCAGCTTCGGACTTCCTGGGGTACAGACACCGATGCTGCTGTGGCTTCTAACGTTGAGGCAGAAAGGACGATCGTCCCATTGCCGGCCTCACCGCCTATTTTACGCTTTATTTCGGTAGCCGACACCGGTACGGGCGCTGAAGGTCAGTATGCTGTGGCTGAGGCGATGGCGCAATATCACCGGGAAAACCCTTTTAATGTTGCTGTTCTCGCCGGCGACAATATCTACAATAACGGCGAATTTGAAAAAATTAATGCTGTTTTCGAGCGGCCTTATCAGCCGTTATTGCAGCAAGACGTAAAATTTTATGCTTGTCTGGGAAATCACGACATCCGCACTGCTAACGGCGATCCGCAAGTTAAATATCCGGGTTTTAATATGCAAGGTCGCTACTATACTTTTCGGCGCGATCCCGTACAGTTTTTTGCTTTAGATACCAATCACAATGCGGATTGGAAAAATCAGCTTGTTTGGCTGGAAAAAGAGTTGAGTCAGAGTACAGCGCCTTGGAAAGTTGTGTTCGGGCACCACCCGATTTATTCTTCTGGCGTGTACGGAGTGAATCAACCTTTTATTAAGACTTTGACGCCTTTGTTTCAAAAGTACGGCGTGCAGCTTTATATCAACGGACACGAACACAGTTACGAACGCACTCGCTCGATTAACGGTACGACTTATTTAATTTGCGGTGCCGGCGGTGGCACTCGTGAGGTGGGGCGTTCTGAGTGGACGGAGTATTCTGCTAGCCGGCTGAGTTTTGCGACGTTTGATGTCTATAAAGACCGGATGTTTGTCAGTTCAATCGGTACTGACAAACGGGTTTTTGACAGGGGATCTATCGAAGTGCGATCGGCTTAATTCAGATTGTTTTCCCAGACATATCAGATGAATAGATTTATGTCAAGGTGCTTTTGTCGCTATATTTAACTGCGACTTACACCTTGAATCGATATCACCCTTTCCTCTTGACTTGAACTAAAATTCAACTTATAATGTATTGTTATTTGATAGTAGCGTTAGAGGCATCTGAGTGAAAAGCGATACGTTAGTAAGAGGGAAAAATCCGTTAGTAAGACCTTTCTTGAAATGGGCAGGAGGTAAAAGACAATTATTGCCAGAAATTGGTAAGTATGTTCCCAAGCGGATAAGCAAACATACATACTATGAACCTTTCATAGGTGGAGGCGCACTCTTGTTTCAGTTACAGCCCCCAAAAGCTGTTATCAATGATAGCAATAAAGAACTGATTAACTGCTATAAAGTAATCAAAAACTCCTTAGATGAGCTGATGGAGGAATTAAGCAAGGATAAATATAGCAATAGCGAAACGTCTTATTATGAGATGAGAGACTTAGATCGTTCAAAGAAAAAATATGAAAGTTTGTCGGAAGTGGAAAAAGCAGCACGAATCATTTATCTAAATAAAACTTGCTATAATGGTTTGTTTAGGGTTAATTCCCAAGGTCAGTTTAATGTTCCGTTTGGTAGATATAAAAATCCCAATTTTTTAGATGACGCTGTTTTAAGAGCTGTGAACAAATATTTAAATAGCAATGATATCACACTGTTAAATCAGGATTTTGCAGAGGCTGTTAAAGATGCCAAGAGAGGAGATTTTGTTTATTTCGATCCTCCTTACGATCCTGTTTCGGAAACAGCTTCTTTTACTGGATATGATGTGAATGGCTTTAATAGAGACGAACAAGAACGACTAAAAGAAGAGTTTGACGCTTTACATAAAAAAGGTTGCAAGGTAATGCTGAGTAATTCCTGTACAGATTTTATTATGGATTTGTACAAGGATTATCAGGATACAATCATAAAAGTTAGGGCAACGAGAAGTATTAACTCAAATGCCTTGAAAAGAGGTAGGGTTGATGAAGTATTAGTTTTGAATTATGAAATTCAGGATAAATAAATATGAGTAAAAGCCAGAAAACTGCCAATGACAAAGCTTGGGAAATATTATTTGAAAGGCATAAGATATTAGAAGAGGTAGAGAAAAATGGTTTTTTTGAAATAGCATCTGGTCAAATTAATCAAGAAAGAGAAAGCAGGCTGATGGCAAAGTTCGATCACTCGGTTAATTTGCCAGAGATCTTTCGAGACAATCATCTATCCATATTGCCAATTTCTCGTTCTAAATACGTTATTGGGAAGTTTGATACACACTTGAAAGTTAAATATGATAGTAAAATTGAAGTGATTCCTTTTGAGTTTCCTCCCGGGATAGAGAGTATAGATTACACAAATTTATATTCTGAAAGTTCCGCATTGCACTGTGCATTTACTATCGGTATTATAGATGATTTATTCGGCGAAAAAACAGCTTATACTGTTTCTGGGAGAATGTCTACAGAGGCTTTTGATTTTAATATTATAAATTCCATCGCTAATAAACCCTATTCAATCAAGGTTAAAAATTCTCAGTGTGAGATAGATGCCGGATTTGAAAGTAACAACTATTTTCTCTTGATAGAAGCTAAGAACTATGCCATAGACGATTTTTTGATTAGACAACTTTACTATCCCTACAGATTGTGGTCAAAAAAAATGGCTAAAAAAGTGATTCCCGTATTGATGACATACTCTAACGACCTTTTTAGCTTTTTTATTTATGAATTTAGCAATGATGAAGATTATAACTCTCTGAAACTGAGAGAACAAAAGAATTATACGATCGCTCCCGAAGAAATACAACGGAGTGATGTCGATCGGGTATTCAATAATATTAAAGTAATTGCAGAGCCAGATTTTTCATTGCCACAAGCTAATAAATTTGAGAGGATAGTAGATTTATTATCATTGTTATTAGAAAGAGATTTAACCACAGATGATATTACTGAAAACTATCAATTTGACCGCAGGCAAACTGGCTATTATACTAATGCTGGTCTGTATATTGGACTGATAGAAAAAGATAAAAGTTCTCTAACAAAAAAACCAATTTTTCGCTTGACAAGTGAAGGGAGGTCAATTTTACATAAAAGACCTAAATTAAAATATCTAGATTTGATTAATAAAATTTTAGAAAAAAAAGTTTTTTATTTAGTATTTGAATTAACCCTTAAACAGGGAGACATTCCGCCCAAAGATGCAATCTGTAAAATAATCTTAGAAAATCGTCCAGATATTAATGATACAACTATAAAAAGGCGTTACTCTACAGTCCGAGGCTGGATTTCTTGGATTTGGAACCAAATCCCAGACTAAAATTCGCATAGTGTGATTCTCTGGGTTTTTAATATCTTCAACCTAGTTTTGCCTCCGGGCCATTGCAGAAAGGGACGCGACAAGACTTGAAAAGGTGCGGAAGCAGACATTTATCTAGAAATAACGGCACTATAATATTTATCACAACTAGAACTCAATAAAAATACTTCAGAAGTTGTCACCGGACTTAGCATTCCGGCATTAAACAGACATCGCCGGAGCGATCGGCGAAAAGTTTTCGTTAGAATTATATATGTCAGCCTCGCCGGCAAAAATGCCCGATCGCCCGATCGGCAGATTTAGCTCCGGCTGTGCCAAAATTGTCTAACTCGCTCACAAGTGTTACCAGTCAAAGATCGAGCTGTGACACTTTACCCAACCAAGCTCATGCAAGATTTTATTAATAACGTCTCTCGCTACCCCCGCTTTTTCATTACGATATGTCTGGGAATTTTCTTTTTCCTGTTCGAGCGACTCAGACCCCTGCTCGATCGACCGACAACTGCGATTGCCCTGATTAGTTCGATCGTAGCGACTTTTGTCTTTCTAACTTTTACATTGCGCGCCATGTTAGGTCTGAGTTTGGTTTAAAGCCAAGCTAGAGCGCAAACATCAACAGTAAATCAGACAAGCTAGAGCGCAGAGACGAGGCCGACAAAGGGCTCCGGGAAGTTGCGAATTTTTAATTTTCAGTTAAAACACCAACTCCGGAAGTAACTGCCAACTTTTGCAGGCGATCGCCCACTTAGCAATAGTCGCTGCGATACATTGGAAGAGGAAAAAAATTGCGCTCGTTAGGCCAGTGCTCCTCAACCTTGGGGCAGGCAAACATTACCGAAGTGCAGGACAAGCGTTTGGGGCTATCAACATTCACTGGGGAAATACTGCACCTCTGTTTCCTCCGTGTCCCACTTAATCCTTAGGAAGCGGCATTCCCCGCCCCGCTTTCCTCTCCCGTTAACCTGACGGTATCACGAGAGTTTCCAGCGGACAAGACAGATGAAGTTTGAACATATCTATCAATTTTTTCAAGACCCCCCTCCTGTTTATCTAAACAAGGAACTAGCAGTGTGCTACATTCTCTCCGTGTTATTGCGCGGAGATTCCTACGGTACAGAACTCATCGGACAACTAGAGAGGGAATTCCCCATCTACCGACTTTCTGATACCGTGCTCTACAGCGCTCTGAAATTCCTCGAAGATGAAGCTGTAATCACCGGTTACTGGAAAAAAGTAGAAGGACGCGGCCGCCCCCGCCGGATGTATCAAATCCTCCCTGAGTGGCGGCACCAAGCTCAAGACCTGGCTCGTCTCTGGCACGAGTACATCGGTCAGGGAAACGGCGCGTCAGGGCGTCGCTCCCACGCATTAGAAACTGGTCAGACGGGTTAACCGAGTTTGAATCGGATGCCTAAACCCTTGAGATGCTGGCGCTACTTGCAAAGCGATTTGCCCGATTGCCTTCGCTTTGCTCGATCGCCGCACAGCCATTAAAGCATCTACACTGCGTCAGGACTTACGCATGGTCACTTGAGAATTAGCGACGAGGTAGAGATATGGGAATTTGGTGATGGGGAGAAAAACGCCTTGCTACAAAGCTTTCTGCGAATTTTGGTAAAAAAGTGTCTGCGTAAGTCCTCGATCGCTTTCGTATGTAAATTTCTGTAAAGTAATAGTAGATAATTTCAATTACACAAACTTCTACCGATGGATACTGCTGTTCTTCCTTCAACATTTGTGCTAACGCTGCTGCTGGCGGTTGGCTTGTTTTTCTTCATTAAGGCCTCAGTCAAAGATAGAATCGAACAAGTCAAGCTTGCTTCCGAGAGCGCCCAAGAGTCACTGTTAACCCAGCTACAAGAGTATTTTGCTTCTAGGGCTTACCGAGTTGCAGCCGTCGATGCCCCCAACTATAAAGTCACGTTTGAGGGTTTTGTCAGGCCGAGTTGGTTTCTAGCTATTTTTTTAACTCTGCTGAGTGCAGGCGGCGCTCTGTGCTTGGGACTGGTTTTGGGAATGCTAGTTCCCCAGCAGGGTCAAATTTTCCTAGCTTTGGTACTGCTGTCCCCGCTGGCGGGGGTATTTTACTGGAAAAAAGCTGGACGCTCTGAGCAAGTCTCGCTCAAACTCGAATCTGTTGCTGAGTCGGGAAGCCAAACCAAGAGCTTTGTTACTGTCAGAGCTCACCGCGATGAACTAGCAGCCATGCAAAAAGCTTTAGACTTGAAACCGCTCGATTAAAAGTTTGGCGCGGAACATTTTTTGATATGCTAGATGCCGTACTTAGACTTCGAGCTGAAAAACCGATTACTTAAGAGCGGCTCTTTCGTTTGCTGTTGGTTCGATCGACAAAACAGTCAAAAAAAAACCATTATCGTGAAAGTGCCAATTGTGGCGATCGCCCTCTGCAGCGATCGACCCTGTTGCGATGGCTCCTTATACCCTAATTCCTAAGGACTTTTCGCATAAATTTCAGTTGGCACTCTCCAGACAATGAGAACTCTCGCGCTTTTGTTAAAAGAGTTAGAAAAACATTGCTGTCAATGTTTTGAGCTAAACATTTCGAGCTAAGCGCGGCTGGCTGACACCACAGGAATTTTTTCTGTGGTAGCTTCCAACATCACCTTTAAGCTGGGGAACAAGAAATGATTCTCTTCTACGTATTGGGCTCCAAATAAACCTTTTTCAGCCCAGAAGTATCTGTCAGTGGTATGCTCGTTACGCTTGACTAACAGCAAAGCTGGGGGAGCAATGCCTTCGGCATGGATGAACTTGCGAGCCGCTGTTACGGGTTTATCTTCGCCGCTCTCGATGCTATATTGAGGCACACACTCTAAAATTCTGCGTCCTTCTTGTCGGCGGCGACTCTTGCGTTTGCGTCTCCTGGCCAATTTCTTTACCTCCTCTGTGAGCAGACAGGTTGTAATGATAGCTACCAAATCCGAGGTCAGTATATCCGTTCTCGCTCAAAACTTCAACTGTTTTTAATATATCGACATAATCTTAATATTCGTGCCGATCGACAAAAGTGTAGCGGTTGTGGTATTGTGGGCCGGAACTTGCGGCAAAAGCAAAGCTTTGGGAATTGTGGAAGCCCGCCGGACGGGGATGCGGGGCAATAATTTTGGTTCGTGAAAGCCCAAAGCCTTCCACATAGCTGCCTTCTATCAAAGCAAAGACACCTGAAATTTAGAAGTCTCCGATCTGTAATCGGCAGCCGATCATTTGTAATTTACTGAGAATTCCGTTAGATATCTTAATGTGGCGCTCATGTTAATGCCAGCCAGTTCAGAATTTGTCAAGCTTTGCCGATCGCAGGTGGCGATCGCCGTCAGTTTGGGCGCGACATTCAGCGCGGTATACCTGACACAAGAGCTGGTAGAAGGCAGCGAGGCAAAGTTGGTGCCGATCGCGCTTTACCCAGAAACCTCAGTCGAATCTGAAGAAAATCAGGGGTTGAGGCTGCAATCTTCCGAAAGTTCGACAGTGAAACCCGTGCCGCGGCTGCTGGCGCCGCCAGTTCTGCCACAGGAAGAATCAACGGTGGGGGCGATCGCACCCGAACCGCTTCCGGGTAATGAGCGCAGTTCCCATCAGTGCCAAGGCCCGGAGAATTTGTGGCAGCAGCGGATGCAAATAGTGACACCTCTGATACACGAGGGAACTGTAATGGGACTCCTGGTGTGCGGTCGGCAAGACAGGCCTTGGAACGAGCGAGAGGAGGCTCAGATGCAACAAATTTCCCGCACCTTAGCCCTAGCCTGCATTTTAGACCAGCGATCGCAGTGGATGCAGCAGGAATTGGGTTCGGCTCGGCAAATCCAGGCTCAGGTTTACGACACGATGCACAATTTACTGCACCAGTTCAAAAGTCCGCTGACAGCGTTGCGAACTTTTGGCAAGCTGTTAGCGCGGCGGCTGGTACCGGAAGACAAAAACCGCAATGTGGCTTTTAGTATTGTCCGAGAGAGCGAGCGCCTACAAGAGTTGCTGGGCCAGTTCGATCGAACCGTTGACACGGGCGAAGCACATCTAAAACTGCCATCGGGCACTTTAGAAAAAGCAATGTCCAATGTTGAATCAATCCGGCATTCTCCTCTGTCGCTGTCACCTGCTGTCAATTTGGAGGAATCCTGTTTTGTGGCAGAAGTCTTAAAACCGCTGTTAATTTCCGCCGAGGCGATCGCATCTGAAAGGAATCTGAAATTGCTAGCCGACATTCCGGCGGATTTGCCACCTGTCTCAGCGAACGATCGAGCTTTGCGCGAAGTTTTGAGCAATTTAATTGACAATGCTTTGAAATATACCCCCGTCGGCCGCCAAATTTATATTAAAGTAAGGTACACAGCAGCGGAGGGCGATCGGGCAGGATACAGCCAATTGCCTGCGATAGCAGTTGCAGTCAGCGACACAGGTTCTGGCATTCCTCCCCAGGATTTAGAACATTTATTTGAGCGGCACTACCGAGGAGAAAAAGCGCAGACAGAAATTCCCGGCACAGGATTAGGTTTGGCGATCGCCCGCGATTTAGTCCGCCAAATGCAAGGAGAAATAGAAGTATTTTCCCCTGTCAATCCTGAATGGCTGCCATCTGCGGCAGCTCCTTTATTATATCCAACAGATCGCGGCACTACATTTGTGGTTTGGCTGCCGGTGAATAAGTAACGAACCCCCATTGCTTGGAGATATTATTTATGAAGCATCTGCCTTTATTCAATCTAATTCCCAGCTTGTCAAATTCTTTAAAAGCTTTCCAAAAACACTTTTTTAGCGTACCATTTTTAGTTGCTTTAAACACTCTGACTGTCCTGATTTTGGGCGGGCTGAGCGTATACGCCAAACTCAACAACCAGGGAGACGGAGTTGAACGCCTGTTTAGCGATCCTTTTAATTTCTGGTTCCCTTACGAAGGCATTCTAACCGGAGTTTCCGAAGTCCTCGCGTGCATACCAGTAGCAATTTGTGCATTTACTTTCGGAGTGTTGCGCCAGAAAAATCCGCGCAGTCGAGCGGCGATATTCTTATTTTTTAGTGCTTTACTGCTGGGAGTCTTTTACGTGGATGACAGGTTTCGGATGACTTTGATTATTTCTGAGTTTGGAATCTCTAAAAAATTAATTTATTTATGTTATGGTAGTGCTGTTTCCCTTTACGGACTTAAGTTTTGGCGAGACATCAAAACCACTCCTTACCTGCCATTAGTCGCAGCATTTCTCTTGTTTGCTATCTCCAGGTTTGAGGATATTTTAAACTTGCCAAGCCAAGGAGTACACGCGATGTTAGAAGACGGCACTAAATTATTAGCTCTTGTGAATTTGGCCCTGTATTTTTGGCACGTATGTCATCAAGAAGTTTGGCGACATTTGCAGCAGAGGGAAGAGCGTTGAGCGAGTCGATGATATTACAAAAAAAGGCGTTGGTTAATTATGGTATCACTAAGCAATGTCGGCGACCGCATCGAACCAAAATAGTTTCTTTAATTTTGATATGGAATTGGAATATCTGCAAATTTAAGATAGTGAATTAATAATCGAAGGGAATGTCTGAGCAACTTGCTGCGTGATGCCAGAATAACAAAGAGTTTTTCGTTTCAAACAAGGTAAATAATATCTTAATCTTGTATTTTCGCCCTCAACTCTTGTCCTATAGGTTTTGCGGTGGGATTTGAGCTTCATCGGCAATAAAATTAGGGTAAACTTTCCAGGCATCGGTCACAATAAAATAACATTTCTATTTATTAACAAGAGTACCAATTGGTTCAAAGTATAGCCACTATGAGCGCCTAATACCTATCCTAAAATACCTGGTTTAAAGTTGTCTACTAATGTTCCTAGCCAGAGAAAACATTTTTTAGCCGACAAATGTTTCTCATTCATTCCATTCACCTATTTGTGGATTTGTCTCTGTGTCTTCAAAATCTGGGAAGAGTTTTCCTACTTGTTTTACCCAATTAACTATTGTTGTATGATGCACCTTTTTGATTCTCTCAATTGCTTAAAAATCCCTACCATTGGTCTACATTTGAGACATTAACATTTAACTTTGAAGAGTAACTTTTATGAGATAGAGAGAATCTATAAATTGTCTGCTACAACCGACACAAATATAATTCTGTTTACCTTTTTTTCGACGATTTTTATTAACATGAGTTGACTGATATTTAGGACATTGCATAAGTTCTACGTTTAATGAGTGTTATTTTGTGGCGATCGCACTATAACTATATCATACGCTAATTCAGCAACGCCCTAATTGATGTATCATCTGGTTCAGAGGCTTCAACTATTTTTTTACGAAATTTGCTCGCATAAAGTTTCATTTTTTCCGCTGATCTACTGAATGCAGTGTGCTATTTATACATGGAAGCTGCTATATTTTTACGGCACAGTTGGTAATGCCTCGGAAAAGATTGTTAAAAAATATATTGAAAACCAACACAATTAAGTTAGAAAAATGTGGCTAAAGCCGCAGCGCCTATCCCAACCCCTAAAGCGGTGGGCGTGCTGCGCGAAAAAAGTCTGTCAGAATTCAGATTAATTAGCAATTAGCAATTACCCTGTTCTCATGCAACGGAAAAGCGCTATACGATCAATTCAACCAGATGAGTTCTCTAAGGCATAACTACGGCGACATTGGTTGCTATACAGATAGTAGGCATCTCAATAATAAACTGCGTTCCGTGCTCAGGCGTAGAAAAACACTGCAATTGACCGCAGTGTTTTTCTAGCAGAATTTTTTTGCTGATTGACAATCCCATCCCTGTACCTTTTCCGATTGGCTTAGTAGTAAAAAAGGGAGTGAAAAGTTTTAAACGAACTTTCTCAGTCATGCCAACACCATTATCAGCAATTGTTACCCGAATGCCTGAACCAGAGCTAATGTTGTCCCCATCATGCGAATTGCCCGGTACAACTTCAGTACGAATCAAAATTTCGGGATGGAAAACTGCACCATCTCTACTTACCCGCTCTTCTAAAGCATCTATAGCATTCGCTAAAAGGTTCATAAACACCTGATTGAGCTGACCTGCATAACACTTCACAAGCGGCAATGGACCATAGTCTTTAACCACATCAATAGCAGGGCGATCTGATCTAGCTTTTAGTCGGTGCTGTAAGATCATCAAACTGCTATTAATACCTTCGTGGATATCTACTGACTTGATTTCAGTTTCATCCACCCGCGAGAAATTGCGTAGAGACTGCACAATCATACGAATGCGGTCAATGCCTAACTGCATGGAAGAAAGCAATTTTGGCAAATCGTCCATGATAAATGACAACTCTCCATGTTCTATTGCCTGGAGAATTTCTGCTTCTGGTTGTGGGTAATGCTGTTGGTAGAGATTCAACACATAGATGAGTTCTTTAATATAATCTTTAGCATAGGATATATTGCCGTAAATAAAGTTAACCGGATTGTTAATTTCATGAGCTACACCTGCGACTAATTGACCGAGACTAGACATTTTTTCACTTTGAACTAGCTGGAGTTGTGTTTCTTGCAGCTCTTTGACAAAATGCTCTAATGCAAGAGCTTTTTGGTGTTCTTTTTCTTCACTGATACGAAGTGCTTTCTCTACTTGTTCGCGCCGTTCTATTTCTGACTGCAATTTATGACCCAGACAAAAACTTCTCAAAGCTGTTAGCACTGTAGTATATAGCTTTGAGCTCGTTAATTCTGTTTTAGTTTTATAGTCATTAATATCGTAATTGATAATAATACTTTTTTCTGGTACTTGGCCGGGTTGACCCGTGCGTAAAATAATTCGCACTAACTGATTGCCTAACTCTTCGCGGACATATTTCACAAACTCTAAGCCAGCATCATCCGTTTCCATGATTACATCAAGCAGGATGATAGCGACATCAGGATGTTCTTGGATTAACTGTTTAGCTTCTTTAGCGGAATAAGCACTAAAAATTTTTAAATGTTTATTTTCATAAACAAACTTTCTTAAGGCAATATCGGTAGCTGTGTGAACTTGAGCCTCATCATCGACAATCAAAATTTTCCAGCTTTCAGTCGGGGACTCTTCAGATACTTCATCGGCAAAAAATAACTCCTCATCTGAGTTAACTTCTTCCGCAAATAAGACTTCTTCAGATGAGTTTTCACTTACAAAGCCGTAAATATTCTTGTCCATTGCTGCTCACCTTTCTGCGTTACTGATGTTTTGATTTAGGAAACTACGGTTTTGAATCAATTTGGACGGGTAGCTTAATAATAAATTTTGTGCCTACTCCAACCTCACTTTTACATTCTATTTCACCCAGAAGTTTTTGGGTAACTAAATTGTAGACAATATGCAATCCCAACCCGCTACCACCCTGACCGCGTTTGGTAGTAAAGAAGGGCTCGAAAATTTTACTCAAATTTTCTGGGGGAATGCCTTGACCATCATCGGAATATTCAAATCTAAGTCGATCGCCCTCTTGCTGCCAATCAAAAGCCAGCTTTCCAGTACCGCCAGGTTCGTAAGCGTGAATCAGAGAGTTCATCAGCAAATTTGTGACAACTTGGGATAATGCACCTGGATAAGAATCTAGGGCGATTTTGGTGTCTCCCTTAATTTCGATCGAATGTTTGCTATTTCTCAATTTGGGTTTTAATTGGATTAAAATTTCATCGAGATAATCTCTTACTATGAAAGTTCGTCGTTCTTCGCTCGATCGATCGACTGCCACTTCTTTAAAACTCTGAATCAATGCTGCTGCCTGATTTAGATTAGTTAAAAGGGCGTTACTGCTTTGGGTGGCTATATCCAAAAATTCTTCTAGCTCGGAGCGCTTCATTTTGCCACTCTTATAAGTAGAAGCAAATTCTGTGGTGTGTTCTGCCAAAGCTGACGCAACGGTGACACCAACGCCGATGGGAGTATTAATTTCATGGGCGACGCCTGCAACTAATCCTCCCAGCGAGGCCATTTTTTCAGATTCGACTAGCTTACTTTGAGTCGCTTTTAAAGCATCCAGCGTGTTGGATAATTCGTGGGTGCGATCGCACACTAATTGCTCTAAGTTTTGATTGAACTCCTGCAAGTTATTGTAGAGTTGGGCATTTTCAATGGAAATGGCTATTTGGGCTGATAACAATTTTAACAGTTCTAGCCTATCTGTAGTAAAAGCTCCTTCTGTCAAGTTATTTTCTAGGTAAAGAATGCCTGTCAGCTTGCCTTGGTGCAGCAGAGGAGTGCAGAGAATCGATTTCGGTTGAGTGGCTGCAATATAAGGATCGCGGGTAAATTGTCCCTCTTGGGTGGCGTTATTTAAAAGCACGTTTTCCTGGGTGCGGATGACGTAGTGGGCGATCGTACTTGCCAGTTTTGGCGTTTCCCCAGAAGCAGCTTCTGCATTGAGGGGAAGCGATCGCAGCACGCTAACTTCATCTTTTTTAACGGAACCTTCAGCCTCAATCGCCCAGTTTCCCGCTTTTCCTAAAATCAAAAAGCCTTTTTCAGCGCCTGCATTTTCGATCGCAATCTTCATCAACCTTTCCAGCAACTTACTCAAAACGATTTCACCTGAAATTGCTTGAGAAGCTTTCATTACTGTGGCTAAATCTAGCGTATCTCCCAAATTAGTGCTCGTGGTAGTAGGCACAGTCGTTGTTCGGTTCACTTTTGTTTGAGTTGTTGTCTTGGCTGATGTTCTAGCTAGGAATTGGGGATATTTCTTTTCTAAATCCTCAACTTTAGCTATAGCGCCCCAGACCTGGTAGCTATAATGAGCGTTTTGCATATAAACTTGGGCGATCGTTTCTTTACCCCATAAGAGGTAGAATTTAGCGGCGAGTTCGTGAGCAAGTGCTTCCTCGTTGATGTACTCGTTTTCTTTGGCAAGGGCAATAGCATTGTCGTACATCTCAATCGCTTTTATTTTTTCGTCTAAAACGCGATGCCGTTCTGCCTCTACTAGATAGAATTTATGCAGATGATTCATTGGAGCATGATGCGCCCATTTCTGCATTTTTTCTTGATTGGCTTGTACTCTGTCAAGAATGCCCTGGTGTTCTGACTGTGGAGTATCAGAATACACCGCCAACCGCACCAGAGAATCGTAAAAATGGAAGAGAGGAACAAGAGGCAATCCTACCACTACGTCTAAATACTTCTCTGCTATGGCAGTATTTTTAATCGCTTCTGAGTAATTTTCAAACCAGTAACTAAGTAAAAGTTTGTTCCAATATATATAGGCCACTCCCGTTTTGTCGTTGGCTTGCTGGTACAATGGCAACCTGATTAGCTCATTGCAGACTTCACCCTTTAGAAAACAGGGATTTTCACTTTTTCCGAGCAAATTTAAGGTAGCCTGCCAATAGATTTCTATATAATTAAGCGCTACTTTTTGCTTAATTTTATGAATAGCATCTCTGTTGATTGCCATCTCTCTTTCCAGGGTAGTCAGTTCTTTGCCGCTCAAGTAAGCGCAATAGGAATACAAGAGTAGATCATTGGCAGCCCATTCTAAATCTCCCGTCTCCATGCCGCTAGCGTAAGCTGACACGACAGGTTCTAAGGTTTCTCTAAGATGCTCTTTCCAAGGTCGGATGAATATATTTACTATGCCAACTGTCTTGGCTTGGATTTCTTTAGCATTTAACTTGGACACTAGACTTAAAGCCAATTGACCGAACTGATAACCAGAATCAATATCTCCGACAATGCCACAAAGAAAAAAACCATAATTGGCATAAGCAAAGGCCGACACGGAAGCATTACCATATTGAACGGATAAATTTACTTGTTTGCACACCGTCAAAAGCAATAGTTCTGGCGCAGCAACGTATGCAGCAGCAAAGATACTTGACATAAGTCTCATGGCTGCTAATTTATAGGGCTCGCTCATTTGAGGCAGGTCAACTAAATCCTCAATTCGCTTCCCGTTCAAAATTGCCGCTGTTTCTCCTAGTGCCTGCCCAATATCTGACGGGTTCGCTTTAGAAGGAAATTCTACTCCCAACAGCTTTAAGACTTTTAGCGCCGTATTAACTGCTTCTAGTAACTTGTTCTGAGCTATATAAGCTTGAATTTGGACTTCGTACACTTTTACTTTGTCCAGCAGCGTTTTGGCGAACTCTTTGACTATCTCAACAACTATCTGCATTCCTTCAAAATCACCTCTCAAAAAAGCTACCTCTGCTGCTCCCTCGTGCAACGCTAATGTCAGTTCGTAATGATGAGTCCAGCTATTTTCTACTAACAGTCTCAGCCCTGCTTGCAAATATTCGGTAGCCGCAGCATAAGCGGTTGCAGCTTTGGCTTTTTGACCTGCGATTAAATTGAGTTTTGCAATTTCAGTGCGTTCGGATTCGTCGCTAACCAGTTCAATTCCTAGATTCAAATGATCGACGATCGGAAATATTTCTTCCGCTCGTTTCTCTGGCGAGGTATTTTGCCATAGCAAGCGACCAATTTGCAAGTGAACTGTTTTTTTAGAATTTGGCTCAATCAAAGCATAAGCTGCTTGTTGCACGCGATCGTGCAAAAACTTATAAGTAGTAATGACCAGATGAGATTTAACGATTTCTTCTTCTGTTACGCCGAGTTCAGAAGTGGCTAAAATTAATCCATCTTGGATGGCTGGCAATAGCTGTTGAAAGGTTTCAGCGGTAGATTTTTCGTTGACAATCGAGAGAGTATTTACGTCAAAACTATTGCCCACACAAGCGGCTAACCGTAAAACCTGCTGAGTGGAAGCTGGCATTTTTCTCAATTTACCGACCATCAACTCAACGACGTTATCGGTAATCCCTACGGCTTCAATTTCTGAAATATTCCAATCCCAGTTTCTTTGCTCAGAATTAAAAAGCAGGAGGTTTTCTTCATAGAGAGTTCTGAGAAACTGATTGACAAAAAAAGGATTGCCTTGAGTTTTACCGACGACTAACTCAGCTAGGAGGATGACTGAGCCTCTATCCCTCCGTACAGTATCAGCTATCAAGTTAGTAATATGTTCGATATCTAAGGGAGTTAAGGTAATGTGGTTAATAGTCGCGCCTTGATTTTGCAGCGCCTCCAGAGTCATGATTAAGGGATGCGTCTGGCTAACTTCGTTATCTCGATAAGCACCCATTAGAAATAAGTATTTCGTTTCCTCATCTGCCATCATTACTTGCAGCAGTTTCAGAGTAGCGGAGTCAGCCCATTGCAAATCGTCTAGAAAAATGACTAAGGGATGCTCGACTGAACAAAACACCCGGATAAATTTTTGAAAAACTAAATTAAAACGATTTTGCGCTTCCGTAGCACCTAACTCTTGGACTGGTGGCTGTTTGCCAACAATGAATTCTACATCGGGAATGACATCTATAATGATTTGACCGTTATCACCAAACGCCGCTAAAAGTTTTTCTTTCCAGGCGCCCAGTTGCGTTTCGCTTTCAGTTAAGAGTTGCTTGACTAAGGACCCAAAAGCTTTAACAATAGCTGAGTAAGGAATATTGCGTTGAAATTGGTCGAATTTCCCGGCAATAAAATAACCGCTTGCCTTAGTAATCGGTTTATAAACTTCTTGCACTAAGGCTGATTTGCCAATGCCCGAGTAACCCGACACTAACATAATTTCTGTTGTGCCATTGCTGACGCGCTGAAAGGCTGCTAATAAGGTTTCAATTTCGCGTTCTCTACCATAAAGTTTTTGAGGTATTTGAAACTTATCTGTAATATCTTTTTGGGCGATCGCAAAATCTGCAATACTTCCCTTAGTTTGTAATTGTTGCAGGCATTCTTCCAAATCTGCGATGATTCCCCAAGCACTTTGGTATCTGGCTTCAGCAGTTTTTGCTAACAGTTTCATTACAATATCAGAAACCGCTTTAGGAATTTCTGGATTGATTTCCTGGGGCGGTACTGCTTGTTTAGCAATATGACAGTGCACTAATTCCATTGCATCGTTGTAATCGCATGGCAGTTGCCCCGTTAGCAGTTCGTAAAAAGTGACTCCTAACGAGTAAAAATCCGTGCGGTAGTCGATCGCTCGGTTCATTCTGCCTGTTTGTTCCGGCGATATATAGCTCAGAGTGCCTTCTAAAACATTAGGATTTTTTAGGGTAGGATTCTCGCGATTTAAAACAGTAGAGATGCCAAAATCTATGATTTGGACTACCCCTGTTGTCGAGTTAATAATAATATTGCTGGGATTGATATCTTTATGAATAATGTTATGTTGATGGATTTGACCTAAAGCCTTGGTTATTTTGATAGCTGTTAACAAAAACTCTTCTAAGGTAAGTTTTTGAGAAGCCAACCCCTGCTTTAATGATTGTCCACCACAATCCTCGGAAATAATAACCAAACTGTTCTGGTATCTTTCTAAGCTGTAGGTTTTAGGCACACTTTCTAGGTTAAGATTGCGTGTAATTTCGTATTCCTGCTTGTATCTGACTAACGAAGCTGGCAGCGGATAATCTTGCTTGAGGAATTTGAGAATGACTGGTTGGTTGTCTTGCTTTCTCAGTCCTCGGTAAACTAAAGAATTGTTACTATCATGAATTTGGTTCGTAATTTCGTAGCCGGCTAAGTTAATCATCCTTGCAGCCTCTTTTAATAATTAATACACATTTTTTTTAGCAATTCTCAATTTGTAAGTAGATGTATCCTCTAATATAAAGACTAGCCTGCACTTTAAGCAAAATTAGATTTTTTAACTAAAAATTATTATTTTTTACATTTCTTCAAAAAAGTACAAATAAATATTTAGGTTAGGAGTCAGATCGCTCCACAGTTTCCTCCAACAGCAGGTAAGACAGAGTGAAGTGCGATCGCCGTTAGTCTTCATAGGAGATTTGGGCGTTGCATAATTAGAGTATAAATAGGGGGAATACACCCTGCAATGAAAGCGAGTGCAAATCAACCCATAGCCGTAGAAAAGGTAATAAAAAAGGAAAACATAACTACATTTGTGTTAAATGCGATCGTCAATCGATCGCTGATGATGAGTCCCAAGTCGGTGAGCTGGATGAATTACACACTTATGTGAAAAAACACACACAAAATCTGGCTGTGGACAGCCGTTAACCACTTTTGGTCAGGAGTTTTAGGATGGGTATTAGGCGATCGTAGTTTCGAGACATTTGATAGTATTTCCGGTTGCATCGGAAACGATATAAGTCCTAAATACATTACCTAAAATTTCAGGATATTCCCATTCCTGCATTATTCATACCTTGATTCAGCAAGGCCCCTTTTTCCTTCTTCCTTTAACCTCCCAATTACCAAGGATTGCCAATCATTGTAAAGGCGGCCCAATAATAAGGATGCGAAAGCACTCGATCGCCCCGCGACGCAATTTCCGGAGGCAAAGTTAGACTCATAGAAAGCCCTTCGACTCGCAGCATCCCGTCTTGAATCCGCACGCGCCCCTGCAGCATCTCCAATTGCGCGCGCCGCAAAGCCTCGGCTTTAATCATCAAATTGCCCTCACCTCTCGGCATCCGCAACTGCCGGTAAAACCCTGTCATCAGCCCCAAAGTCCCCTCATCGCTGACTTCCCACAAACTCGCCAAAGCGGATCTAGCACCGCTAGCTACCGCCAAACCCGCAAACCCCAACTCCGCCTCTTCGTCGCCCAAAGCGGTACTGCACGCGCTTAAAACTAACAGATTCACCGGCGGTTCATTCCACCGCAACTGCCGCATTTGATCGATGCGCAATTTAGTATCCCACAACTGAATGTAAGAATTTTTCGGTTCCCCGGGCTGGAATTCGCTGTGAGTTGCTAAGTGAATGATTCCAAAAGGCCGATTGGCCCGCTGAGCTTGCAAATTGCCTAGAGTAAAATCTTGATTCAAAAATGATTTTCCCCGATCGGGCGGCGCGATCGATTCTAACTCCACCGGTACCGCCGGTAATGGCGCTTTATCTTCAAATACCGACGCCCCCATTGCCAAAATTTCATCATCCGCAATATTGTCGTAGCCGATATCAGTCAAACTCAGACTCGGTATCACGCTAATGCTGTATTTCTCAACTAAGAAGCCTTTGCCGTCGTGAAGAGCAGCAAAGGGCACGCTCCGCAAACCTGCTGCCGGAATTACAATTAAATTGTCAATATTTAAAGCTGCCAATTCTGCGGCCATTGGCGCAATTAACCAGCGATAAAGTTTTTGAGCAGAATCCAAATAACTAATGCTGCTTCTTCTTCTGGGATTAGTTATTTGGGTTTGCAGGGCGTCAGCCAATTGCAACACCTGCCACCGCGTTGTCGCCGGAACTAAAACGCGCATCGGTTGAGCGTTAGCTGTTACTAACACTAATTCTAAATGCTCTCCGTTAGGAACATCGGAAACTTCTTTGCCCTGCGGCGACAACCTCTCCCCCAACTTATCTTCTAAGGGGTGAGGGGGCCCGGAGGTGAGGTTTTTTCTCACAGGCAATAGATTAGATAAATCCTGACTTGCCACCAGTACCGAACCATTTTCTTTGGGAGCGGCTGCTGCCAAACCCCTGACCCAATTAAGATAAATAATGGCAGATTTTACCCCAGTAATTTGTTCATTTTTACGAAGAGTTTCGTAAATTACCGACATATTACTAATCGGCGTTCTTGCCGGCAAGTCCAGATATTTTTCGTACTCGCGACTAAAGGTTTGCTCGAATGCTAAAACTCCCGATCCGAGCGAATCGAATCTGCGATCGGGAACGAAAATATTCTGGGTAATTGGGGAATTTCTCGGTCGATTTGACGATCGCAATTCTACTTGCAAAGATGCAGGAAGTGAGAGCGCAGGAGCCGGAGTTACGGTCACTAGAGGCTGTTCGGGAATTGGTTCGGGAATTGGTTCGGGAATTGGTTCGGGAATTGGTTCGGGAATTGGTTCGGGAATTGGTGCAGGAGCAGAGGGCGGGTCCGGTGTAATTAGGGAAATCTGATTTGGTAAACTTCCCTGGGTGTAAGTTTGCCCAAAAGCAAGACTGGGCAAAATGGCGTTTCCCGCACCAGCATTAATGGTTCCCCGCGTTCCATTGTCGATCGCGCCGCCAACTACAAACGGTCGATCGCTACCGCCTCCGTGGCGAATTGCGATCGTCCCCGCCCCTGCACCTCCGGCATTAGAAATACTGGAAATATTGCCCGATATATCGTTGAAAACACTGTTCGAGCGAAACAAACCGAGGGTTGTCACATCAATCCTGCCGCCAGTGCCGCCTTGAGCGTTGATAAAGCCCAACTGAATGTCACCAGTCGCGCTCAGGGAAACGCCCCCGCCGTTGCCGTTTGAAGTGCTGCTGGAATTGATATCGAGAGCCGAAATGCCCGCTTTCGAGGTGACAGCAATATTTCCGCCGATCGCCCCCGAAGTGTTCAAAGCTCCCGCAGTTAAAGAGCCGGCATTGGTTTGGAGAGCGATCGCGCCTCCAGTTCCCGACACTGACGACGAGTCGATCGCACCCGCAGCAATCGCATTTCCCTCAACCCGAATGCTCCCACCGTTCGAGGTAATATTGCCAGTCCGAACCTTGCGACTTGCTTGCAGGTTCACGCTGCCGCCATCCGTCCTTAAATTACCCTCTAAGAGGACATTGCCTGCCTTGATCTCGGCTCCCAAAGCGGCAGTGCTGTCCCCCCCGAAGGTAGCGGAATCTCGGGCGTTAACGCTCAAACTGCGCGCTGCAATTGTGGAAGCCGCCGCCACGCTAGCAGCGTCAGCCGAGAGCCGGCCCAACCTCTGAGTTTGACCGACTCTGCCGCCAAAAGTAATGTTCTCGCCAGCGCGCAGCGTCAAATTATTAGCTCGGCCCGGCGTGCTGTCGAGGGTATTGGCAAAAGCGATATTGCCGGTAGTCGCGGCTAGGGCGGCGCTGCGATTGAGTGTGACGGCACTGTTGAAAGTCATGTCGCCAGATGTCGCAATATTGCCCGAAACCTCGGTACTGCCGGCGTTGACAGTCAAACTCGCCAGCGGTGCAGCTTGACCGACTGTACCGCCGAACAGCACTCGCTGAGCGTCGAGTCTCAGGGCGCGATCTCCGTCTAGGCTACCGGAGAACAGAATGTTGCCCGTAGCTTCCGCGCTCAAAGCCACGTCAGCATTAAGGGAGGCGTTTCCTGTAAAAGTGAGATCGCCGCCGGATGTCGCAATGTTGGCGTTGAGATCGGTTTGGGGCGCGTCGAGTGTCAAGCTAGCGCTGCCGCTTGCGCTCAGGGGATTGTCGATCGCGATCGAGCGGCCTTGAAGTGTCAGCGGGCTGTTGAAGGTAATGGGTGCGACGATCGCGATCGACTCGCTGCTACCGTTTTCGCGCCCGATCGCGATCGAACCAAAATCCCCTGCCAAAGCGCCGAGATCCGTTGCCGTCAAGTCCAAAATGCCCAAAATATCGCCGGTGCCACCGATCCGAATTGCTCGGCTGTCGTTGGGCTGCAAGCGAATTGTTCCCCCCGCACTGCTTACGGAATTGCTGCCGCCTCTCAAGTCAATGCCGTTAGCAGTGAGAGCGATATTGCCGCTGTTGGCATTAAGTCCGCCAACAGAGATGCTGCTGGCGAAAATGTTGATGTTGCCACCTTGAGTCTCGATTGAGTCCTTGGGGTCATTGACAACAAACACTCCGCCCGATCTAAATGTTACTGTGTCTCCCGTTCTCGCTTGCAGGGAAAGTTTGTTATCGGGCAAGTTTTGGACGGTGATGTAGCCGGGGGTATCTATAACCACGTTGCTGCCGGCCGTCATCTGTTCCAACTGCACTTCTGGGATGTATGTTTCATTGGGTGCTGGTGCCGGTTGGAGTTCCCCGCCAGTCAATCGCGCGTTGCTGTCGCCGTTACCGCTGACGATCGTAATATTTGCCGGATCGAGCCACAAATTGCCGATCGCACCGTTAGTCGCGCGGGTATCGACCTCTCCTTGGAAAGTTAAAGCATTTTTGCCGGAAACTTCTACTCTGCCGCCGTTACCTGCGGCAGTGCCCCCGCGAGCAGTAATATTGCCCAAGAAGCGAGTGATATTGTCTGACCAAATTACCGCAGTGCCGCCATTGCCGCGGTCGATCGCGTTTGCTGCGATCGTAGAATCAGGACTAACATAAGTTACCTGGGCATTTGGCACTGGTTCCATCCCCCGCCAACCGCCTCCGACGCGCACAGTACCTCCGCCGTCCGTCCCGGAAGCATCGATATTTGCGCCGAACAGTCCGACTTTTTCGCCTAAAATATTGACTGTGCCGCCAGCATTCCCTGAAGGGGCGAATACATTGACAGAACCCGAGACGATCGCACTTCCCCCATTTATCGGCACTGTTTGGCCGCCAGTCAGTACCAATTGACCTTGTTCGTTAGTCGTTAAACCTGTGGCTGATGCTACGCCGGGGCCCGTCAGCAACTGAGGCAAAGCTTGTGGGGCGATCGCAGATGTTTCTGACTGCAAAGACGGAGTAATTTCTAAACTCAATAAATTGCCGAGTTGACCGATCCGGACTGCATTTTTTCCCGGAACAGCAGCCACAGTAATTTGACCGTTAGGAGCGGATAATTGTCCTGTATTAATAACGGTGCCACCGAGCAAAGTTAAACTTTGCCCGCTGCTAACTGCCAAGTTTCCTGCATTGACAATTGCACCGACTTGTGAGTTATTAAAATTAAATTGATTGGGATTTCCCAGTAAAGCTTTGTAATCATTACTTCCGGTGGCATTAAACCAGCGATCGCCGAAACCAATACCAGTAGCAGTTGTCGCGAAAAAAGACCCCGGCACGTTTAATCTAGCATTTTGACCGAAGACAATTCCCGCCGGATTCATTAAGAATAAATTCGAGTTGCCGCCGGTGACAGAAATCAGACCGTTAATGACGGAAGCATCGCCGCCGGAAATCCGCCCTAAAATATTTTGAATATTTGGATTAGTTAGAAAATTAGCAATTTGACCTTCGCTGAGATTAAATTGGCTGAAGCTGTGAAACAGATTTGCCCCGTTTCCTGACAGTTTTCCGCCACTAATGTCTGTGCGGTTTTGCTCGGAGTTAACAACAGTATTAGTGC
The DNA here is from genome assembly GCF_036701825.1 of Microcoleus sp. MOSTC5. Classification (NCBI taxonomy): domain Bacteria; kingdom Bacillati; phylum Cyanobacteriota; class Cyanophyceae; order Oscillatoriales; family Microcoleaceae; genus Microcoleus; species Microcoleus sp. MOSTC5. The sequence goes on from NZ_JAUBRK010000045.1 coordinate 45,257, forward strand.
CGTCATTTGCCGGAACGACAGGTTGCGATCGAACTGCTAGCGGTAGCAGCCAAAAACCTAATGTCAAAATTAGAGCCGAAGGAAAATAGGTCATTGGAGGAAGCCATTAGTCATTAGTCATTAATCATTAGTCATTAATCATTAGTCATTAGTCATTAGCCGGAAAGAAGAGGGAAGTCAGAAAAGCCAATTCCCGATTACCAATTTAAATCTATTGTAGTTGGGATTTTTTTTGAGCTGTAATGTTCCGCCGAAGTGCAAATAAACTTAAAAAGGTCGATCGAACGCTGCCACCGCCGGGGGTCGATCGACCTTGCAGGCACACGGCATCAGTCGATCGCACTCCAAAACCACCCCTTACCAGAATGTGGGAAATATAATGCAGATTTTATATTTATCTGCCGCCCGTGTCTTGACAAAATCCGCCCAGAGTCGTATGATTTCAGCACTGATTGAGTGGGACGGCAAAAACCCACAAAATAACTGGCTCCTCTAATGAAGTTAAAAACAAAATATTGATGCTTTTAGAGACCAACCATGCAAACTCCAACTTACTCATTTCTAACTGAACAAATAGTAGAGCAGATATTTTCGTCAGGCGAACTGACTCGGAATGACAGACAGCGAATTCAGTCAATGCTCTTAAATGAGTCGATCGGCGAAAATGAATTGAGATTAATTGAAAGAGTCATGGAAGGCGTAGTTAAGGGAATGCTTGACGTGCTGAATTAGTTAAGAACTGGCGATCGCCTATCTAAATCTAGGGTGCAGCGCACCTTACCCTCATTTTAAATAAAATCGCAAATCGCAAGTCGCAAATTCTGTCACCGTTCTAAAAATCATCATCCGGCGCCTCATCCGAGATCTCATCGCGACGCACAAGTTCAGAAGGAGGTCTATCGTTACTCCAAGCCCACCACACGTCCCCGCACTGGCAGCGGTAAAATTCTTGCCACTTGCGACGGTTGAACTCGGTGTATACTGGCGATCGGCGATTAATCCAGACCTCAGCCGCATCCGTGCAGCTAGCACCGCACTTGGGACAGCAAAACTCATTAGCGTGAACCGCCGTCGCAGTCCATTCAGGAGGATGTGGAGCAAAAGCTTCCATGTGTGAGAGTTTCTATCTAAACTGCTGGTAATTACGGCAAATCAAGGCTTGCTAAAGATCCGCAGACTTCGGAACGACCTAAGCAATGACATAAGTACGCTGTTGAGTGCGTAATTTATCTGCCCGTTATTTTTTTTAGCATTTGCCGTCAGATGAATAGTATAACTGATGTGGTGCAAACCGTCGATCGGCATTCTTAAGTATTTCAAGGACTAGGCTTATGTCAATCTACAATCTTATCTCGTTTCTGGGTATTTTTGGCTTGTGTGCGATCGCCTGGATTTTTTCAGAAAACCGACAGTCCAAGTATATACCTTGGCGCGTCATCACCTGGGGCATTGGACTGCAATTAGTCTTAGGATTTTTAGTATTCCTGTTTCCCCCAACTCGCATCGCTTTAGAGTGGTTTACTGGCTTGCTGGATGGAGTGTTCACCGCTGCTGACGCTGGAGCGAGATTTGTATTCGGGAGCAATGTTGTACCGATACCTGGTAAAGATCCAGCAGTTAATTTAGGATATATTTTTGCTTTTCGAGCTTTACCGACAGTCATCTTTTTTTCGGGCCTCATGGCCTTGCTATACAACATCGGCGTGATTCAAATTATCACCGAAGTTTTTGCCAAAATCTTTTATATGACAATGCGGTTGAGCGGCGCGGAAGCCCTCAGCGGCGCTGCTAATATTTTCGTAGGAATTGAAGCGGCAATTGTCGTCAAGCCTTATTTGCCAAAAATGACTCGTTCCGAACTTTGTGCAATTCTCTCTTGCTGTTTTGGGACGGCAGCTTCTTCAACTTTAGCAATTTACGTCAGTTTTCTCAAGCCAGTTTTTCCAAATATTTTAGGGCATTTAGTTTCAGCCTCAATTATCGCCATTCCCGCTTGTTTTGTCCTCTCCAAAATCTTAGTCCCGGAAACAGGTGTGCCCCTGACAATGGGCGGCATTCCCAAGGAAGAACGGAAGCCTAAAGGCCGCGAGTTTGTGGGCGAAGAAATTTCCGAAATGGACGGCGAAGAATTCAAACAAGAGACAGTTGGAGGAGAACCCATCGAACGAGTCAGCCCTTTGGATGCAGCGATAATTGGCGCCTTGGACGGTGTAAAAATGGCAGTAGCGATCGCCGCTGTTTTGATTTTAATCTTAGGCTTAGTTTCCTTAATCAATCAATTTTTTGGTTGGCTGGCAATTTTGCCCGGCCCAATTGGTGGCTTTTTCAAAGTTGTCACCTTAGCCAACATTATGGGAGTCTTATTTTATCCTTTGACGCTATTAACAGGAGTTCCATTAGACGACTCTTGGCAAGCGTCAGTAATTATCGGTCGCAGGTTGTTAGAAACAGCCATTCCGCCCTATCAAAGTTTAGCAGAAGCGGGCGCAAAAGGACTGGTGAGCGCTCGTACAGTTTTAATTGTCAGTTACGCGCTTTCCGGCTTCGCCCACTTAGCCTCCGTCGGCATATTTGTCGGCGGCACGATCGCCCTAATTCCATCCCGCCGCAAAGACATTTCCGAACTCGGTTGGAAAGCATTATTTGTCGGCACATTAGCTACAATGATGATCGCTTGCATCGCCGGCACCTTCGACACCGGAGACGCCAGCATTTTAGGCGCTAAAACAGCCCCTGCTGCCCCGCTAACAGCCCCTGATTCTCCAAAATCACCGACATCCCCAACCGTGAATTCAAAGCCGTCAGTTGCCCCAGCAATTGCCAGTCCGAAGCCTTCTGCTAATACCGAAAAAGCAGCTCCCAGAGCTCAAGAATCTCCTTCTTCCGCATCCAAGAAAAACCCTTAATATCTTCTATTGACTTGTCGGGGCTGGTTTGACAAACAATATTTAACTACCGTCAAAAATCTCCAGAAACCCGCCCCCACAGAAGCAATAACCTACATCAACTTTGATTTCCATCGCATCAGCCCTTGGGTGGGGGCGGGCTTACGAGATTGTAGGTTTTAGGCAATTATTGTCGGTAAAACCAGCCGCTACGAAGCCGTAACCGATATTATTGTTTTTTATCCAGATGTAATTACCAATTATCAATTACTCTAAATTTATGAATCCCGATCCAGAAATTCGCCGCCTGTTAGATGTGATGCCCGCTTCCGGCCGCATGACGTGTAAAATTATTAATAAGCCCCAACAATCAACGGTAATTGACTGCGATTTTCCTTTGCCTTGGAATCAATCTCGCCCGATTTATATTAATTTTGATTTGTGGCGGCTGCTATCTAAGCCGCAGCGGGATTTACTGCTATTGCGGAATGTGAGTTTTGTGTGCAATGTTAAGTGGTTTAAACCGGATATTTATCAAGGTGCGGCTCTGGCGGGGATTGTCGGGACTGTTGTAGAATTGTTGCAGGGAGATGCGATCGGCACTGCGATCGCGGGCGGTTTGACGGGACTCGCGATGACTCGAATTTGGCGCGACAACCGCAGTTCCCAAGTAGAGTTAGATGCTGACGAAGCGGCGATTAGAGTAGCGGGAAGGCGCGGTTACAACGAAGCGGAAGCGGCCGGACATTTGCTTGGGGCGATCGAGGCTGTGGCGCAAATTGAAGGGCGCAGTTTGGATTTTAATGAGTTGATTCGGTGTCAAAACTTAAAGGCGATATCGGGTATTTCGGCGGTGGGCGTACCCGATAGTGTCAGGCAAGATTGAAAAAAACCTAGATATAATCAAGACGGAAACCCATAAAATCCACAACTATGCTAATCCTGCCAAAACTGGAAAACCTGCACAATACTCTACCTATAGAAGGAGCAGTCCGAATTGAATTAGTGGAAGGCATACCCATTTTTAGAGCCTCCACCGCTGTCAAAAATCGAATCCAAGAACTGTTGGACAAACAACAAACTTTGCCCCTAAATCCTGAGGAAGAACAAGAACTCAATCTTTACGAAGAAATTGACGATTACCTCAGTTTTGTCAATCGGACTGTCCGCAATCTTTTCTTGGGTCAGATTCAGCCTACTGTGTAGAAATGTCCGCTCGCCGTCAAATCTCTGAAAATATCCAAAATCAAGTTCGTCAGAGAGCAAACTGTCTGTGCGAATATTGTCATGCCTCCGAACAATGGCAGTACGTAGAGTTTACTATCGAGCACATCATTCCCTTAACTAAAAATGGGACTAACGATATTGACAATTTGGCATTAGCTTGCTTTCACTGCAACCGCAAGAAATCTGATAAAACTAGAGCGATAGATGCTCAGTCAGACGTAGAAGTACCGTTGTTTAACCCCAGACAAGATAGTTGGAGCGAACATTTTATTTGGTCTGCAGATGGATTATCAATAATTGGTTTGACTCCAATGGGACGAGCTACAGTTACAGCATTAGTCTTAAATCGAGAGAGAGTAATTAATATTCGGGCCGCTGACAAAGCTATAAAACGACATCCACCTGCCGGCGATTTAATTCAGTCAGAAAGTTGAGCCAACTGAGAATTACTCAAAGTTTGAGTGGCTACCTCTGCCACAAAATTTGTACTGCAATGAAAGATCGATTCCTGCGGAAAGCTTCGCTAACGCACTTATTTTAATCGAAAGTGCGATCGCCCGATCCATCCCCTAAGACTTACCTATGGCTTAGAACAATGATAAACTTGATATTCATACCCATCCACCGCAGGCAAATCGCGCGATTCAACCTGACATTTTTGTGCTTCTAGATTCACAGGTACGCGAAAATTAACCAGCCACAAATCAAGCGGCCGTTCTAATTGACTGAGTGTTTTATAAAGTGTCCCTGCCGCTATTTCCGGCGCATCCCTTCTCTGATTAGCCAAAAGAAACAGCGGAGAATCAAAGGCTTTAACTTCTTCTTTCTTCCTAACATCCGTTACATCCGCTACAAAATCCGTTGCCGAACTTCTTTCCCATTCCCACCCTATCCCCATCAACTCTCCTATTTCTACATGAGTCTTTTGAGTAGTAGCAATTAACACGGGAACTTTCGAGACTTCGCGGATAATCGGAATTAAAATATCTGGTTTGTAATATTTGCGATAGCCGAGATTGGAATTTACTGTCACACCGCTAAAAAAACCCATTGCTAAAATTAGCAGAACTGCTTTTTTGCCAGCAATTTCCACAGCAGGTAAATTAAACCATTTACTTTTTACTGTAGGTGTGTTAAAAATAACTGCCAAGGTTGCTCCTAACAGTAATATCGCCCCCGGAAAGTAGACAAAATTGTATCGAGCGCCCCGAGTTAGGTCAATCCCGAGAATATATGCAAAGCTGAAAAATAGGAAAATTGCTCCTAGCACAAATCCGCCGAAAATAACAGTACCTAAACGAGTATTGGTTGTTTTTAAGGAAGTTTTAAGAGCGCCTCTCAGCAGAGGAAGCGCCCAGATCAAAAATATTGCCATTGCGATCGCCGATGCAACTACTACTGCCAAATTTTGCGATTCAACGGGCAGCAGAGACATGACAGTGATCCATCCAGCTAAAGCTTGAAAAATCGGCCCGATCCAATCTATAAATGTGCGATCGCCGCTGACAATCCAATTAGTTAGTTCGCTGCCGTACTTGTTTGACAAAAATACCGGCAACCAAACTAAACCGCCAGCTAAAGTACCTATCGCTACTGCGAAAAACCGCCAGATGATTTGAAATTGCCAAATATTGGGCTGGTGGCTGTTGGAAATTGGCAATTTTTCATTAAACTGCTGCCAGATTACAGCAATTAATGCTATTGCTTCGGCACACAAAGTCAGTGTAAAAAAGTAGTGAACTGCAATTCCCAAACAGTTAAAAACTACCCAAAGCAACAACACCCAAACAGGCATAGGAGCGCGAATTTGCAGCTTTTTGACAGCTAATGTCAAGCAAAAAAGAGAGGCAATAACTAATAAAATTCCTAAAGTATAATGTCGAGCTTCTTGAGCGAGATAAATGCCGTAAGGAGAAACTGCCATCATTGCGGCCGCACATTGACCGACTAAACGAGAATTAAAAGCAAACTTGCCCAAAAAGTAAATAGCGGGAACTGAAATCACGCCCAATAATGCAGGAAGAGCTCGCCCAATCCAAACTAAACTATCCTCTGAAGGCCCAAACAACCGCATCCACCAGTGGGCGAGCATAAAATACACTGGTGGATGGTTGCTTTCTAGCAGCAAATTGCGGAGCACGTCGGCGGTGTCAGCATCGGGGCGCAATTGTAGCGGTTGTAATAATGTAGAAAGGTCGATCGCGCGATCGATCGGCACTCCGCGAAAACTGTTGCCCAAACTAAACACTAGAGTGGAAAACTCATCCGTCCACAGCGGTTTAGAGTCCAAATTGGCAAAGCGCAAAATAAAAGCGATCGCCGTCCACAGAAATAGCAACAACAGTTGTTTTTTATTAATCATTAATTCAGTCATCTAAAGGCAGTTTGCCGTTTGCAGTTTGCAGCGGTGAGTTGTCAGTTCCAATAACAACTAACAACTCACCAAACTCCCAACTATTTTTGAACGTCCGTCACCCGCCAACTCAGCTTCATATTGATCCAGAAATTCCACAGAGTCACAGTTGCGATCGCAATTAACTTAGCCAAATATTCGTTTACCTTAAAAACATTAAACAGCACATTCACCAGCAGCACATTCATCATCAAGCCGATCAAACAAATCGCATTAAATTTCAACAGCCGTTTCAAGCCCTGGCGCTTTCCAGGCTGCCGCTTAGAAATATCGCGAAAAGTCCACAAATCGTTCCACAAAAAATTATTGATAATTGCCACTTCAGCAGAAAAGATTGCACTGCGAGTCAGCCCCAAACCGAGGACAGTCCGCAGCAGGTAAAAAACTCCCATATCCACAAACACGCCGCTGAAACCAACCGCGCCAAACCGCAGGAATCGGCCCACCGGCCAGCGGGCAAAGCGCAATCTGAGCAAATGCCGCAAATACTCAATATACTGTTTCCAAGTAACTTTGCTCTCGCCTTCTTGCCGCTCCTGAAACACGTAACCAACTTCTCCAATCCAGCGGATTTCCCCCCTAGCGAGCACTTCAATCAATATTTTGTAACCGGCAGGATTCATGATTTTGCCGGCTATGCAACTGCGACGTATCATAAAATACCCGCTCATCGGATCGGAAACTCGGCCCACGACTCCCGGCAGGATCAGCAATCCTAAAGTCTGAGCGCCACGCGATAAAAATCGCCTGACAATGCTCCAGTCGCTCACCCCGCCCTCGCCAACGTGGCGGCTCGCAGCGGCCAAATCGGCTCCCCGCTGAATTTCTGCTAAAAGCTGCAACAGCGTCTCCGGGGGATGCTGCAAGTCGGCATCGATGACGCCCAAAACCTCGCCCCGAGCCGCCTGCCACCCGCGAATTACCGCTGTGGAAAGTCCCCGCTCTTCTTCCCGGCGCATCACCCGCAATTGCGGATATTCCGGTGTCAGGGACAGGGCGACTTCCCAGGTGCGATCGGGGCTGTCGTCATCGACTACAATTAATTCATAGTCGCCGGGAATGATGCCATCGAGCAATTGAGTCAATTGTTCCACAATACTCTTGATATTCTTGCACTCGTTGTAGGTGGGAATGACGAGGGACAAATAAATTCCCGGTGTGCGCGCCTGTATAAAAGTTGAACCGAAAGTCTGTAAAGCAGGAATTTGCAAAGGCCCAGACGGCACTGGCAAGACCTGATTTTCTTGGTAGATGCCCATAATTTCAGTTCCCAGAAAGTCAAGGATGGTGTGGTATTACTTGAGATTTTAAAATATCGTTCCTCTATAATTGATTGTTAAAATATAAAAATGTCTTTATTCTAGTCAGTAATTATGTAGTTGAGTGTAAAAGAAAACTGTGGATGCAATTCTCGATCGAGCTTTACAAGGTTATAACATCTCTTCCGCAGAGGCCTTGGTACTTTTGCAGCAAAGAGATCCCGATGCGCGAGCTTCTATTCAAACAACCGCTGATTTGCTCCGCCGCCGACAATCAGGGGATACTGTCACCTACGTTATCAATCGGAATATTAACTTTACTAACATTTGCGAGCAGCATTGCAGTTTCTGTGCATTCCGCCGCGACGAGGGAGATGAGGGCGCTTTTTGGTTAGATGCAGCCCAAATTCAGGAAAAGGCAACTGATGCAGTGCAGCGGGATGCAACGGAAATTTGTATGCAGGGAGGCTTAAATCTTCAAGCTAAGCTCAACGGCGCATTTTTGCCTTATTATCTGCAATTGGTGAAAACTATTAAGGATAAGTTTCCTCAGTTGCACTTGCACGCTTTTTCGCCCCAAGAAATAGAGTTTATTGCCAGAGAAGATAATCTTAGTTTCAGCTATGTAATTTCGGCTTTGCAGGATGCGGGAGTCGGTTCGATGCCGGGAACCGCGGCGGAAGTTCTCGACGATTCTGTGCGACGGGTGATTTGCCCGGAAAAACTAAATTCGGCAACTTGGCTGGAAATTGTGGAAACTGCTCACAGTCTGGGTTTGCCGACAACGAGTACGATGCTTTGCGGGCATATTGAGACAGCCGAACAGCAGGTTTTGCATTTAGAAAAAGTGCGATCGCTCCAACAAACTGCGATCGACCAAAACTATCCAGCACGCATCACAGAATTTATTTTATTGCCATTTGTCGGGCAAGAAGCACCGGCACCTTTGCGCAGTCGAGTCGGCCGCGACCAACCAGTTTTAGCAGATACCTTGTTACTCACCGCAGTATCGAGAATCTTCTTGGGAAATTTGATTTCCAATCACCAGCCGAGTTGGGTGAAATTAGGTTTAGATGGAGCTACAGAAGCGCTGAAATGGGGCTGCAACGACATCGGCGGTACATTGATGGAAGAGCACATTACAACGATGGCCGGTGCGGTTGGCGGCAGTTGTCAATCTGTCCAAGATTTGCAAAATGCAATTAGTTCTTTGGGGCGGAGTTATCAGCAAAGAGATACAATTTATCGACCTTTAGGGGTTGATAATTTGGCAGTAAGTGTGTAATTTTTGGGATGCGAAGTGCGAAGCGCGTAACGCATCCTAGGAGTTTAGTCGTTAGCGAAGCCCTCGGAGAGGATCGCACTTTCAAATTCTTCTAGCGCTTGCAAATTTCCAACCTGCCAAGCACGTTCCACTGTAGCAGGAATCAGTTGGGCGATCGCGATTTCTGGAAAATTCGGACTAATATCCGATTCTACATACTCTCCATCTTGCAGCAAATAAATGCGAAGTCTGCCGCTGTCGTAAACCCAGACTTCTGGAACTCCAATAATTTTATAGGCATCGATCTTAGTTTTAGAAGTAACATCCGTCTCAATTGCCAAATCGGGCGGCGGATCGTCCGGTAAAAGTCGGCGGCGGCCAATCATCCGCTGATAATTTAGAATATAAAAGCAAGCATCAGGTTCAACTCCTGCTGCACCTTTCCGTTTAAAAGTAGTAGAACCAAAGGGTTCATATCTTCTGCCCGCAGACTTCAGTAAATGTTTTACAATATCGGAAATTAAATCTTTCGGAATTTCTCGATCTAGTAAGGGAACCATGATTTCTAAGGTACTGTTGCTGTAGGCAATTCTGGTTCTTCGTTTTTCCCCTAATTCCTGCAAAATCGACTCGAATTCCAGCCAACTTATATTGGGAATAGTTACGACACTACCGGGAGAAAGCGTTATTTGGCTAACGGGTTTTAGGACGGGAGTGATAACAATCATAAGCTGAATTGCGAGCTAGTTGTTAACTTTGTGCCAAGGGCAGGCAGGATGCCTACCCCATAAGAGTTTTTCGATATATCTGTTGAGTTTAGCACAGGCAACGAGAAGAGATTCGCGATCGCACTTTTGACTCAATCCTAGAAACATCGATCGCACATTTATGACTTCATTGCAGCCGGATTAACTTGACTAACAGACTCATGATTTCTCCCTGATCGGGTGTAATAATGATGCGGTTGTCGGGAATGGCGATCGGATGAGTCCAACGAACAGCTTCCTCGTAGCGCAATGCGTGCAGTTGGTGGATCGTTCGCCGTACCCCCAGTGGCGAACCGATGATGACGTGACGGACTGCTTCGCGATCGCCCTCAAAGGTTTGGTTGGTTAAAACATTCGGCGATGTTTGGTTCGATGATGAATCTTGCAACATAGCTTTGACCAATAATTTGGATAGGTTTGATGCTTTGTAACGGTAAAACCGCGTACAATAACAAGTTGAAGAAAAGACAGCAATTCCCCTACAGCACAAGTGGCTTAGCTGGTGCTGTCTAATCTCTCTTGCTATAAGCGTAAATTAAATAACGGTATACGTCAACGTATTTAATAAAACCGTGCATTATTTAACATAAAGTAACAAATAGCCTATGGAAATCTCAGAAAGAGCCGAGCGATCGCCCCTAATGCGACTGAGAGTTCAGCGGTTTATGACTCAAAAGCAGCTAGCAGAAGCACTTGGCGTTACAGAAGCGACGGTAAGGAACTGGGAATCCGGGCGATCGGTGCCGAAGCTAACGCCTGTTCAATACAAGAAGTTGCTAGAGATTCTGCAAATTACCTCTGCTGAATTACCAGACCAATTTGGTTTTCCTAGCGATTCTGATGGATAGAAAATGGAATATTATAATTGAGGCGTTTTATTTAAATAAACGAAATCATACAATGTTTTGAAAAAAAAAGGAATATGAGACTTAACATCGCTACTTTGCTTTGAGTAAAATCTCCCAATTTCTAACGAGAGTTGCTCTCTAAATACTTTCTCATTCCCACTCCAGTCAACGGGTGGCTTAATTTTTTCCCAATAATCATGCTCAGGTTGTTTCTCATTCTTAACTTTTTTAATTGTGAGCAAAGCCCTAATTAACTGATGCTTCCGTGTTTCATCAGACGTATTTTTAAACTCAGTTTTCCATGAATCTTGTAATTTATCTAAATCTGTACAATTTAAACAATGATTTATGCGATCGAGCGCTCTCTGTATGTTAAGGTTATTCTTCAAGTCTGGATCGCTACTAATTTTATCAGCCATATCCATATAAATACTATTCAGTTGAACAGGATTATCCTGATACATGGGATAATTAGGATAATCATCAAATATTGATTGAAGCTCAGGTGTGATAAAATATGCTTCTTTATGAATCAAACCTGTAATCCATATCCGGTGTAGTGCTGCATTTTGCGATCGCACCTCCGATTTTTCGTAAAGATTGCAAAAAATTGCTTCTGTATCGGGAAAAAAGTAATCATCAATCTTTTGCAGGTGCAAGTCCAAATCTATCATTGCAAAAAGTCGATCGGGCTCTAAATTCGAGTTAGTGGTATCCTGTTCGTGTAATTTTAAAAGCTTCAAATAAGTATTTATTACACTTGCGCGATCGCCACAGTTGAAAAATTGTGGCAGCTTTTCTCTCCACCATCTCGGAACGCAAGCCTTATAAAAGTTGGCATCCGGCATTTCCTCCATTTTTTTATAAGCTTGAGGCGATCGCCTACCCTCGATATCGGAAATAGGGCCTTCGCATAGCACCACAATTCTGTTGTTAATTCTGGGAGATTGAAGAATTGCCTCACAATGTTGTTTTAGCTGTTCTGGATTAAGACTCATTTGTAATATTAGATTGTTGTTTGAGCAGTTTTGGCTCGATTTCTTTAACGTGAGCTGGTGTCAAAGCTTCACACAATGCGTAGGAGTGAGTTGCTAGAATATATTGATTGCTGGGAGTCCACTCTTTGAGGTCTGATATAATTTGATATTGCCAATCTGGATGAAAAGCTATTTCAATTTCATCCATCAAAACAATAGCATCTTCTATGTTGCGGAACTTGAGCCATAGATAAATGCTGAGTCTTTTTAGTTCGCCGTGACTTAAATCTTCGGGATATAGTTCTATAGTTTCACCATTTTTCTCTAATTTTAAATTTACTCCCGAAAGGTCTTTGTCAATATTTATTGTTTTACAGCTTAATAAAAAGCTTAATTCATTTACTAAGGTTTGATAGCTGTTACCATATTTACGTGTTTCTCTAGCTTCTTTAATATCTTTATCTATAGCAGCTTTAAAGGCTTCAATGAGTAAATCTACATCCAGGAAGTCATAAGTAAAAAATCCTTTTAATTGAGATTTTGATTTTTGAATTTTATCGAAATAATGCTCATTTGTCTGACTATGACTTTTAAATAATAGTTCTCTAGCAGATCTATCTAGGAATAGAAAAACTTGTGTGGAGGGAGCTGCTAAGAATATTTTCTCTGAAAGTCTGTTTAAAAAATCGTTGGTTTCTTTCCTATCTATATTACTTAAATTACAGAGTAAAGCTTCATTTTGCTGATCATTTGAATTTTTTCCACTTGAATAGTTACATATATATGTCATATTTTTTTCTGTTAAATGTTCAATGATCTTTTCCCAAACTTCCTCACAGCTTCCATAGGTACTTTTCAAATTATTTAGATTATTTTCAACTTCTTGTAGTCTGTATTTTATTTCGTCTTGAAACCTTTCAATTTCTTTAATAGATACATTTTTTTTGGAGTTGACAACAGATATTAATGCTGAAACTCTTGAATTTGATACCAATTGTTGAATCCACATAAATTCTTTTTTAGCCGTGTCAAACCTTTGTTCATTGTCTTCAATGTTTTTGATTGTATCTAATCGATGACTACTCAGTGTTAAGCTCTTATTTACTGCTTCTAAATCGGCAATTTGCTTTTCCATTCCTTTAAATTGTGTTACAGGATAAAAAGTGATATCTTCTGTATTTTTAATTTTAACATTTAAAGACGCGGACTTTTTGAGGAAAGAATTTTTGCAAGCAAAAAAAATAATTTGAACTATTTTTTCCCCATTCCAAATATCAATAATTGCTAAGTTTTTTTTATCTTCTCCATCAGCCACTTTAAATCCTTGAATCAAGTTTTGTAAAAATGGTTTTTTATCGTCATCCACAGAACAGTGCAGCAACACAAAAATTAACTGCAACAGCGTACTTTTCCCGCCGCCATTTTGACTTCCCAGCGGAAAAATTTTAGGAAAAAAATCTTTTTCAAAAGTGATGTCAATGTCCTTTAAACCGCGAAAGTCAGGAACTTGAACTCGTAGCAAGTGCATAATAAACTCCTGGTGTTGGGTTGCATTTTTTATTTAAACCCTGAGCCACAATCATTTTAGATTATAACTCACATTTTTTACTATTTTCATGAACAGGCTTTCCGGCCTGTTCCACAACATATTAAATTAATGCTTTTTCGCTGATTCCGGCAGTCCGCCAGGGGTTGAAACCCCTGTCTCAAAGCTAAAGTCCTCTGAAGAGGACTGAAGAACTCATTAGTCCTCTTCAGAGGACTTTAGCTATTAGCCAGGGAATTCATTCCCTGGCGGACTGGGGGCCTTTCAGTTTAAGCAGAAGATGATTTTAAACCTTAAACTTCTCCACAATCCGTCTCATCGCCTCTTCCACATTCTCCCGACTATTAAACGCCGAAATGCGGAAATAACCCTCACCCGCCGCACCAAAACCAGAACCCGGAGTTCCCACCACATTGCAAGTTTCCAGCAACTTCTGAAAGAAATCCCAACTCGACAAACCGTGAGGCGTTTTTACCCACACATAAGGTGCATTTTCGCCACCAAAAACCTCGATTCCCGCCGCTGTCAATTTCTCGCGAATAATCGCAGCATTTTCCATGTAAAAATTGACTAACGCCTGAATTTGTGCCTTGCCAGCCTCCGAATAAACCGCCTCAGCACCGCGCTGCACGATGTAAGAAACGCCGTTAAACTTAGTAGATTGGCGGCGGTTCCACAGCTTCCAAATTTCGACATCGGAACCATCTGCTGCTTTTCCAGTCAAAGTCTTCGGTACAACTGTTAGCGCACAGCGAGTACCCGTGAAACCAGCATTTTTGGAAAAAGAACGAAATTCGATCGCACAATCCCGCGCCCCTTCAATTTCGTAGATAGAATGCGGTAAACTCGGATCGGTAATATACGCTTCGTAAGCCGCATCGAAGAAAATAATCGAACCGTTAGCTTTAGCATAATTTACCCAAGCTTGCAAGTGTTCCTTAGTTGCAGTTGCCCCCGTCGGGTTATTCGGAAAACACAAGTAAATTAAATCGACTTTTTTGTCGGTGGGAATTTGGGCAGTAAAATTGTTTTCGGCTGTAATTGGCAGGTAAACTAAGCCGCCGTATTCGCCATTTTCGTTCGCATCTCCGGTGTGTCCAGCCATCACGTTAGTGTCTACATACACCGGATAAACTGGATCGGTAACTGCGATCGTGTTATTGTTGCCAAATATATCGAGAATATTGCCACAATCGCACTTAGAACCATCAGAAATAAAGATTTCCGAAGCATCAACATCGCATCCCCGCGACTTGAAATCGTGCTCGGCAATTTTCTCCCGCAGCCACTCATAACCTTGTTCCGGGCCGTATCCTTTAAAGGTATCCCGCGAGCCCATGTCTTCCACCGCCTTCACCATCGCCTCCCGACAAGCAGCCGGTAGCGGTTCAGTTACGTCGCCAATCCCCAGCCGGATGATGGGCGCTTCGGGATTCGCCTCTGCAAAGGCTTTCACCCTGCGCCCAATCTCGGGAAACAGGTAGCCAGCTTTGAGTTTGAGGTAGTTGTCGTTGATAGTTGCCATAGTTCGATCGCTACAAATGTCGTAGAATAGCTTACTCCCAATTGTCTCTCTCAAGCAGCAGCAAGTTCGGCAACCAGCAGTGTACGGGATTTAACCGATGTAACGGATGGATGGTCAGGGAAGAGAAAGATTTTCCCGACTCGGACACTCAAACACTCCGCCAATCCGCCATCACAGCCAATCTGCGCAGTTGCTCACCAGCCATTGACCAAAAAATCAAATCAGCTTGTATAATCAGAATAGTATGCAGCGCAGAAACAATTATGGACGAGATCGAGTACGCCAAACTCTATCAAGAACTGGCGGCAATTCTGAATGAGTTTAATTTGGGTTGGGTAGTTCAACAAGTAGCGGATACTGTAGAGATAGGCAAAGTAATTGAAGAGCGATCGCTCAAACGAAAAACACCCCTGCTCAAGATAGAAGATTATACCGCAAAAGAACAACTTTTGCTATTAATTGATGCTGTCGAACAAGCGACGGTGAACACTTCCGAAATGGAAGACGAAATTGCTTATTTCTTGAAAGTAGAATCAGAAACCTCTCCCCTCGGCACAAAAATTACCTTTGCCAATTCAGGTGCCGAAACTGCCAAAACAATCGAGTTTACCTCCAGCGTCACAGCCCCCCGTCACAAACAGGCGATCGCCCTCAAGCACTTGCTCGAAAAACTGCCTTCCGGGCCGAGCAACTACGCCATAAATTCCGAAATTAAAAGCAAATTAAAAAGCTCGATCGATCCCGATTTTAATACAGCGGCAGAACAATCCAGAATTTTTGATACTTACCTCTTCACTATTCTGCTAAAAGCTGTTGCTAATGAAGGCGGTACTATTTATTACAACAATGTTTTAGACGACGAAACACCGAAATATTTAACATTTAGAAAAACAGCGGGAAAAATCCACGGCACTGCACATCCATACACTCATGCTGTTGTGGAATTTCCCGACAAACCAGCTTTGGAAGTTCACCTAGGAGTAAAAGTGCAAGGTAGAGCCGGAGTTTTGCACAACTGTAACGTGTTAATTTTGTACCAAAAAGAAGCGAATATCTGCCGCTTGCTCAACCGCGAACCCCGGCACTCGCAGGTAATTTTAGCAGTAAAATCGGAACACAGCACCTCGGAACTCAAACTAGAAATGGCTGGTGCTTTTATCGGCTTAGCGTCAGACATTCGCTACGAAGGCGGCAGCTATTTCATTTCTAACAGTTACTCCCAACCCATAGCAAAACTGCTAACTACTGCTCGCAAAAAATGGGAACTCAACATTTTTCCTAGAGCCACAAACGATGTCCACCGACTGATGTACTCGTTTCAAACTATCTTTAAAGACTTTAAGGCCAGAAACTGATTCAGTTAATACCATTTCACAAAAGTCTTGACACATTTTTTGTGTTGGGTTTCCTTACACGGACTTATATCAAATCCGGTAGCATCGTTCTGGTAAAGTCTCCTTCAATCTGCCACCAAATATAAGCACAATTTTCTGTTTTTAGCCTCACAGTCAACAGTCAACAGTCAACAGCCAACAGTCAACAGTCAACTTTCCTAGATTTGCCCGGTTAAGTGTATCTGCTAATGTATCTGTTACATGAGCCAAGAAAATAATCTATCATGTTGCGAGCACCAGAACCTTACGAATAATGTTTAAGAAAGATAAATCTTCCCTGCTGTTTACGATCGGAGCCGCCACACTTCTGATCGGTTTAGGCTTTGTCACCTACTACCTCGTCCTCTCCCGTGGGCCCGCCAAAGATTTGCCGGCGGGGGCAACCGTTGTCCCGCAAGATACGATGATGGCCCTATCCATCAGCACCGATGAATCGCAGTGGAATAGACTGCGAGAATTTGGCACGCCGGAGTCAAAAGCTTCGTTTGAGAGGTTTTTAAGCGAAATGCGCGATCGCCTCCTCACCAGCAACGGCTACGCCTACCAGGAAGACATTCAACCCTGGGTGGGTAACACAGCAATGGTAGCCTTTCTCCGCAACAAAATAGCTATACCAGCCCCCCCGCCAGCACCCAACGCGCCCCCATCTCCGCCTATTCAACAGTCAGTGGCAATTATCCTGCCAATTGCCAACCCGATCAAAGCCAAAGAATTATTAACAAAACCCAGGCCTCTCAGCCAAGGAAAAATAGTTGAGCGTAATTATAAAGGCGTCCAAGTCACAGAAACTCAAGGCGTACCCGATCGCAATTTCTCAGTCGCGGTACTCGGCACAAGCTATCTAGCAGTCACCACAGATTCTAGCGCTACAGACAGAATAATCGACACCTACAAAGGCGAACCTTCCCTAGCAAAAACCCCTGGCTATGCAGACGCCATAGACAAAATAAAAAGTCCGGGCGCCTTCGGTCAAATCTACGTCAATATGCCCGTTGCCGCCGCCTATGCCGCCGCCAACTCAGTTCGCGAAATTTCGCCAGAAAGCCTCGAAAAACTGCAACAAAATCAGGGATTTGCCACCACAGCGACGCTGGATGCAGAAGGAATTGCCTTCAAATCAGTCTCTTGGCTAAAACCAGATTCTACCAGAAGGATAGCAGTAGAAAACAATGCTCTAAAAATGGTTAATCGCCTGCCAAGCAATACCATAATGATGGTATCCGGCGGCAACTTGCAGCGTTTGTGGCAAGACTATGTATTGGGAGCCGAGGCGAACCCGGTTTCCCCGATTAATCCCCAAGTTTTGCGCACAGGTTTAAAATCCACTACGGGCATGGATTTAGATAAAGACTTGATGAACTGGATGGGGGGAGAATTTTCTCTATCATTAATACCAGCCCCCGCACAGAATCCCAAAGACAAATTTGCTGCCGGATTTGTATTTATGGTGGAAACAAACAACCGGGGCGCAGCCGACAAATCTCTGAAACAGCTTGATGAAACGATGAAAACTAAAGGGTTTAGAGTTGAGGAAATTCAAGTCGGCGGCAAACCTGCGACAAAATGGACATCGCCGTTTGGAGGGATTACGGTAACTCGCGGCTGGATGAACGATGTAGCGTTTATGACAGTAGGAGCTCCAGTGGTTGATGCGATCGTTCCGGCACCGAAAAGTCCGCTTTTAAGCAGCGAACTGTTCCAGAAAACAGTACGATCACAACTTAAACCCCACAACGGCAATTTCTTCATCGACACCGAGAGTGCGTTTAACCCGAAAAACCTAGCTTTGCCGGAGTTTCCTCCCAACCAAAAAATGTGGATAGACGCCACGCGGTCGATCGGCGTTACAGCCGCCGTCATTGGCGATCGTACCACCCGTTACGACGCTTTTGTCGGCCTCAAAAAATCCACCCAATCCACTCCTCCTGCAAATCCTTCACGGAGTCTTGCTTCACCGCGCCCTGCTTCACCGAGCCCTGCTTCACCAAGTCCCTCGCCCACCGTCCAAACTTCTCCCAACTAACTCTTAAATAGTTCAACAAATCCGCCTGGAGAGCCCATTAAACAGCAACAGGGCAACAAATTAAAACCGAAAGGCAGCCGCCAGAAGCAAGAAGCAAGAAGCAAGAACAAGACTTACGCATACGCACTAAAGAAACCGGGTTTTTTTATCGTTTCTGTGGGCTGCAACGAATTATTTTCGTTAAAAAACCCGGTTTCTATGCAGCCCTGCGTCTAGGAATACCAAAGCAACCGAGTTTTTTAAGCCTTGGACTGCAACTAAGTGTTTTCGTAAAAAAGCTGGGTTTCTGCGTCCAGGAATGAAGAAGCAATCGACCGTTTCTGACGCACCCTACACTTTATGTACCCGTTGCGTCCAGGACTTCTTATTTCTTTCATAACCGTAATTGTCGGCAATTGTAGAGCCGGCTTTTTTTGTTTTTTATCAAAGGAAAGGAAAGGTTTTTTTCCGGCATTTTTCCCGGTCAGTCCAGAGCGCAAAAACCGATTTTTTTAACCGCCATACTTCGTTCACACTCTCACTAACATAAAAAAACAGGTTTCTCGGCGTCGCAGTGCGTCAAGGAAAGCCAATTTTTTTATATGTCATCGGGAAGATACAGATTCTAGGCATTGCGAGTTATATTTAGATTGTGCAGAAGATACGCTCGGGGAATTGCAAATGCAGAGGCAAATTTTACAGGGAAATTTTCCTCAGTGAGTTGGGAAAGTGAGTCTGGAACGCACTTGCAGTCCGAAACCCGGTAGCTTCATCAATATACAGTCTTTAACCCCAAATTTTCAGAGAAACTAGGTTTTTTTACCTAATTTATGTGTATATATTTTACCCATTAAAAACCTATGGAAACCGCCAAAAATATTCAAATACAGGCGAGATGTCTGTCTAAAAAAAGAATAAGCAAACTGGCAGTTTCTCTGCCAATTATCTTGATAAATCTTTACTTTTTGCAAGCAAAAGCCGAAGGTCAAACTATTGTTCCAGCGGCGGAGGGAACGAACACAACAGTCACTAGCGAACCCCAAAGCGGAACTCCTGGGCAGCAAACTCGCTTCGATATTCAAGGCGGGCAATTATCGAGCGATAAAGCAAATCTTTTCCACAGTTTTACAGAATTCGGCTTGTCGCAAAATCAGATTGCCAACTTTATATCAAACCCCAACATTCGCAACATTTTAGCGGGCATAGGCGGCGGTAAACCCTCGATTATTAACGGCTTAATTCAAGTAACCGGCGGCAATTCTAACTTGTTTCTGATGAATCCATCCGGCATCATATTTGGCAACAGTGCCAGCTTAAACGTGCCGGCTTCTTTCACAGCAACGACCGCCACCGCTATTGGATTTGGTTCAAACTCGTTTAACGCTGTCGGTACTAGCGCCTACACATCTCTGACAGGCGCGCCCAGTTCCTTTGCTTTTGGAGCCGATCGAGCAGGGGCAATTATCAGCACGGCAGACTTAGCAGTTAAGTCAGGGCAGAACTTAACCTTGCTCGGCGGCACCGTTGTCAGCACAGGCAGCCTTGCGGCCCCAGGCGGTCAAATTACCGTAGCATCAGTCTCCGGGACAAATTTAGTGCGCGTCAGCCAGCGAGGCAATTTGCTGAGTTTGGAAATCGAGCCGCCCTCGGGGACGAGCAGCACTCGAACATCCAGCGCGACAGCTTCGACATTGCCGATCGCATCCTTGCCCGAACTGCTCACAGGCATCGGTGAAACAAACGCTACAGGGATCGGCCTCAATGCCAGCGGTGAAGTGGTACTCACGGCGTCTAACCGAGCAGTAGCTGCGGGGGACGTTGCAGTAAAAGATGCAAACGCTCGGGCGATCGAAATTCAAGCAGCCAACACCATTGCAGCCAGCGGAAACCTGACGAGTTCCCAAGGCGGCGCGATCGCCCTAGAAGCTAGTGGCGACATTAGGACTGTCGATCTCGACTCCCACTCCGACACCACCGCAGGCGGCAACATCACCGTCACCAGCCGTACAGGAAAAGTAGAAACAGGCAATATCAACGCAAGGTCGATCGACAAAAACAGCAACGCCGGAGACGTTAGTATTGCAGCACCCTCAAGCAGCATTCAAACAGGGTTCATAGACGCCAACTCCGAAGAAAAACAAGGCGGCGCAGTCACCCTCAACGCCCGCAACGACATTGAAGTAACCCATATCAACACCGAAGGCCGAACAGCCGGAGGAGATATTGACATTACAGCCGGCGGTTATTTCCGAGCAACAGGCACTTTCACAAACGATAACAACTGCTTGTCGCAAGCTTGCAGCATTAGCGCATCCACTACTGGTAGCGCTAATGCTGGAGATATCACCATTCGCCACGGTGGCGAAGCCTCGAACACTCTTTTCAGCGTCGGGCCCGACTATAACAAACTCAACGGTACTGCTGGCAGCATTGCCACTGGGGGTCCAAAGAAGGAAAATGTTATTACACAGGGAGGTTATTTCAGCCCCAGCCCTCAGATAGTACAGCCGACGCAAATTAACATTACGGCTTCTTCAGTATCGCCAGCACCAGCGCCGACACCAGCGCCAGCACCGACACCAGCACCAGCCCCCGCACCAGCACCAGCACCAGCACCAGCCCCCGCACCAGCACCAGCACCAGCACCAGCCCCTGCCCCCGCCCCAGCCCCTGCGCCAGCACCCGCACCCGCACCAGCCCCCGCCCCAGCACCCGCCCCAGCCCCTGCGCCAGCACCCGC
>NZ_JAUBRK010000046.1:0-64852 GCF_036701825.1 Microcoleus sp. MOSTC5
CCAGAACCAATATTTCTTTGATACTTCTTCTGAAATCCCCTTGACAACTGCCATACAGGCTTAACTTGTTACCAATGATTATCAATAAATAATTAAGGACTAATATCCAATCCGGTAGCATAGTCGGGCGTCAAATGCAGTCAAAATTCAACAATCACGGAGGGTGCAACCGGAATTTATATAATTTATCTGCGTTAATCTGTGTTAATCTGCCTGTATCTGCGGTAAAAAAAAGAGAATGTATTAACCGCAGATGACAAGGTATGGACGCTGATTCACGCAGAGGTTGAGAAGAGATATATGAATAATTCTGATGCTAACAGATTTGATATAACAACTAATTACTAACAACAGTCAACCGTCAACTAACAAATAATTAATGACGAATAACTACCCCCTCATTGTAGGAGTTACCGGTGCATCGGGACTGATTTATGCGGTGCGAACTCTAAAGTTTCTGTTGGAAGCCGATCGCGCTGTGGAACTGGTAGCATCGAAATCTACTTACATGGTTTGGCAAAGCGAACAGAACATCCGAATGCCTGCAGAACCGACGCTTCAAGAGGAATTTTGGCGCGAACAAGCAGGAGTACCCACAATGGGTAAACTCCGATGCCATCCCTGGCAAGATGTCGGTGCTAATATTGCTAGCGGCTCGTTTCGCACCCAAGGGATGATCGTTATTCCCTGTAGCATGAGTACACTAGGCAAGTTGGCGGCTGGCTTGAGCTCGGATTTACTCGAAAGAGCGGCCGACGTTCAACTCAAGGAAGGGAGAAAATTGGTACTCGTGCCTCGAGAAACGCCTTTTAGCTTGATTCACCTGCGGAATTTGACTACCTTGGCAGAAGCGGGAGCTAGAATTGTACCAGCGATTCCCGCTTGGTATCACAATCCGCAAACTATTGAAGATTTGGTAGACTTTGTGGTGGCTCGCGCTTTAGACCAGTTGGGGATTGATTGCGTTCCTCTCAAACGCTGGAAGGAAGAAGAGTAGTAATTAGTAATTAGTCATTAGTCATGAGTTATTAGTTATTAGTCATTTACAAATTACAAATTACAAATTACAAATTAAAATTCGATATGCGTGGTGTTTTTTTGCTAGTGATTGTGGTAGGGCTAACTATTTTTGCCCTCCAAAATGTGGAGCCGGCATTATCGCTGGTGTTTTTGGGAGTTCGATCGCCTGCTTTGCCTTTATCTATCTGGATTTTGCTGAGCATGGCGGTGGGAGCTGTCACGTCTTTATTGATTTCTGGTTTGGTCGCTTTTTCAAATTATCTATCTTCAACGCAAAACCGCACCGGCCGCGACAGTCGCAGCCGTCCCGATACTTTCGCAGACGACAGGAGAACGCCTTACACGCCGCCTCCCCCTCCTAGAAAACAGGAAATTGACCCGGATCTGAATAGGGAAAATAGCCAAACTCAGCCTGCTGGTTCTTACCGAACAGAGTACGGCACGCCGGCAGGTTACAGTACCCGGACTTTCCAGCAAGAAACTCCGAACCCGGATGGGGCGAAGAATTACGCTCAACCGGGGACTTCTCAAGCGGCAGACGATGAGGACGATTGGGTTTCAGATGGCTCAAAATCCGGCTCTCAAGGTGGCGATGACGATTGGGGGGACGATCGCGATTTTCCCGATCGACCGCAGGTAAATGACGTTGCAGAGGCAAATCCGAGGGATTACGAAGCTAAACAGGAACCGAAAAGCAAGTCTTGGGCTGGCTCGGTATACTCTTACGGCTATCGAGATCCAAACCAGTCTGGGGTGGGGCAAACAGAGTCTATCTACGATGCAGAATATCGGGTGATCGTTCCCCCGCAAGAGGCGATACCTAAACCCGCTGATGAAGCAGCGAAAAATCCTAGTGCAGAAACAGAGGATGATTGGGGATTGGATGAGGGTGATGAGTTTGAGGACGACGATCGCCCCAGTGACGGATCGATTAACCTGAAAAAATAGAAAAATATGGGAGGATTTGGCAGTGGATTTGTTGAGGGGAGTAAATATCTATCTCGTCGGGATGATGGGTGCGGGAAAAACAACGGTGGGGCGGATTTTGGCAAGAAAATTAAAATACCGTTTTTTTGATACTGATGAACTAATTGTTCGAGTTGCTAATCAGTCAATTGCTGAGATTTTCGAGCGAGAAGGGGAAGAGGCTTTTCGGGAACTAGAAACTAAAGTGCTCGGCGAATTATCTGCTTATAAAAATTCGGTCGTGGCTACGGGCGGCGGCATTGTGGCGCGATCGATGAATTGGGGTTACTTGCACTACGGTGTAGTGGTTTGGCTGGATGTGCCTGTAGATCAACTGTACGATCGACTGCGTTCGGACACCGCTCGACCCTTACTGCGGGAGGGCGAGATTAAATCTAAGCTGCAAAGCCTTTTGAACGAGCGAGAGCGTTTCTACACTCAAGCAGATGTCCGAGTCTCCACCCGTGGAGGCGAAAGGCCTGAAGAAGTTGCGGCTAGGGCGATCGAGGAAATCAAAAAAGTTATCAAACCAGAAACCGGGCCCGATCTCAATTGATACATTAAGCAACCGGGTTTCTGAGAAATTAACAGGTTTTTGAGGACTTGCGATCGCACTTCCCAAAAAATAATGCAACCATACGCCAGCTCCAAACCAGCATATTCATAAGTCGTTCTAAAATCTAAAATCTAAAATCTAAAATCTAAAATTTACAATGGTATAACTTGAGTAAAAATACTTATTTTTGCCTGAGAGTGTCAGTTTAACCGCGCCATGTTTGGGAATCAACCGGGTTTGAGCGGATCTGATGCGTAAGCTTTATAAGTATGAGGATGTGGCGATGCGGAGATTTTATACAAGAACTAATCGCAGACTCGTCTGATGCGTTACAGTCGGCTCTTGAGTTCTCCCTAAAAATAAAATGGCCCCACCGCTGAAGGGCTGTAGGGCGCAAGGACAGTTAAACGCTAACTTGATTGTCGGGAAATTTAGCATCGATGCTATCCTCCTATGTGACGATTTTACGATCGTCCATTCACTCATCAACTCTCTCGTATCAAAAAATGTAACCCAGCACCGATCGAATTCAACCTGTCCTATTCTAAAAACAATACCTCATGCATTCTGACGAGCAGCTCCCTAAAGCTGCTTTTTTATTGCGATCGAGTTTTTGGCTGCCGGAGTTGCGGGATCTTATCTTGGGAATAAGATTTTGAGCAATAGTCACTACACCTCAAATACTGCGATAGCGGTTTTCACTTCCACTCCAGGTTCGTCGGTAATTGGTATTTGAGAATTAGTAATTGGTAAGTGGGAATTGGTAAGGCGCAACAGGGAATCGGCTATTTACAAGCTGTACCTCACCAGGCTTGAAAACTGCTATGATTGCGCCGCGGAACGGGGCATTAATCCGGGGGTGGGGGCTTCAAAAAAAATGAGCTGTATTTATTGATGGGCGCTCTGATAGTTTGCGGCTAAATATCCGTTGCGAGTTGTAGAATTTGATTTGGTAAATTGCGCGTTCCCAATTAAGAGAATACGAGCCTGCCTGTTTTAAACCAAAACTCGATCGCTCCACCCAACCCCACACCTGCTAAAGAAATGGTAATTAATACTGCAAAAGCCCGCCAATTTTTCCAACCAGACATTTGAATATCGAGTCTTGCCAAAGCTCCGGCTGAAATCAAGAGTAAACAAGTAGCAAAAAGGTGCATCCAGGCAAAAACTACCACTGCCACAAAAGCTCCTACAATAATAGAAAGAAAAGCACCGATATCGCTCGAAAACCACGCCCTAATTAAGGCTTTTGTGTTTCTCAGCGGGAACGACAAGGCGATAGCCAACACGAAAATTGAAGCTATGGCTAAAAACCAAGTCTGGTGCGGGGGAACATCAAACTCAGATAATTTCCAGCCAAAGGTGAAATAAGTAACAAAAAGTAGAGTTAGGGAAACCCAAGAGGTTTTTTTCATCCGATGGGAAAATTAGGGGAACCAGGAAAAAAAGATGACGATCCCGATGAGTTTGTACAGGGCCTAGAGGTTAGTAGAAATAGCTTGCACCGGACAAGTAGGGATGCACTGCTCGCAAACGATACACCGCGATCGAGCAAAACTTAGTTTAAAGCTTTCTGGGTCAAGGGTCAAGGCTTCTGTCGGGCAAACCCCCGTACACAAACCGCAGTGAACGCAGATATCTTCGTCTATGAGTATTTCCCGGCTGGCTAGCGAAACGCCGATGTTTTGCGATCGCATCCAGTCGATCGCCGCTTCTAGTTGGTCGATGTCCCCTGATAACTCTAGCACCAGTTTGCCCACTTGGTTCGGAGCCACCTGAGCGCGGATAATGTTGGCTGCAACATTAAAATCCTTTGCCAGTCGATAGGTGACAGGCATTTGGATCGATCGTTGGGGAAACGTCAGTGTTACCCGTTTTTTCACCCTGCAAGTCCTCGATAATTTACAAACAATCTTTGTTATCTTATGTTTTAGCGCACTTGGTCTAATTACTGGGCTTAGTAAAAATTTTTATAATATGGGTCTGATTATCTCAAAATGTGGTATAATTTGAATCTATTATTTAAAATAAAAACATAGAAATAAAACCGCAATCTATTATATGACTCAGAATTCGCCCAACTCAACTGCTGCCCCCGCCGCCAAAAATCCCGAAACAAAAGTCGCTACGCGCATCAGAAACTTAACGATCGTGTTAGCAGCGATCGCCCTTTCAGTATCTATCTTCTTGGGGCTGCGAACTCAAACGCCGTCAAGCAGTCTCACCGAAATGGCAAAAGCTTCGACGCCATTAGAAACAGCTTTGGTAAACGGCAAACCCACACTCATGGAATTTTATGCTAATTGGTGCGGTAGCTGTCAGGCAATGGCTAACGATCTGAGCGAAATCAAAGAGAAATATGCCGAACCGCTGAATTTTGTAATGCTGAATGTAGACAATGACAAATGGCTGCCAGAAATCACAAAATATCGAGTAGATGGCATTCCGCACTTTGTCTATTTGAACGATAAAGGTAGCGCCGTTGCTGAAACGATGGGCGAAATGCCGCGCACTATTATGGAAGCTAACTTAGAAGCTTTAATTGCAGGAAAACCTCTGCCTCACGTCCAAGCAGCAGGTCAAGTCTCTAATTTTACTCCCCCCACAGGGCCTGTGAAAACAAGTAGCTCCGACCCCCGCGCCCACGGATCTCAAGTACAGTGAAAGAAGTCAGTAGTCATTAGTGATTAGTCATTAGGAGCGGTTTGACGGTAAAGATGCTGGTGTATACTCAGCAAGGTCAGAAGCGTGAAACCCTGCTGGGTATATAAGCAACGGGAGGATCGGGCTTTATGACTGGTTCAGGACACTGATAGTGGAGAGTAATGCCCGATCGGTTAATGTGTATGTCAACTTCGCAGAAATGACCCAGAATTGACATTAAACCGAAAACCACGGCAGCCCAAGCAATCAATTTAAGAATGTATAATAAAATATTAATAAAAAAAAGTAAAATATTACTTTTTTTTCGCACCCAAAAATACCAACATTTAAATCTGATTTTTAATAAAAATATCCAAATATCATCACAAGTTTCTTTGAGCCTGCGATTGCCCATAGCATTCTCCATTTAGCATGATTCTTACTCCCTCAGTAAGCTTTACAGAGCTTTAGGCGTTCTAGCTGCTGTTACAAGCCTAAGCCGTAAGGCGATATTTTACCGGAATTAGGGCTATTTTAAAAGCACGGTTGGCGATTGTGCTGAGTATAAACCCATTTGCGCGATCGACTACCTCTAAAGGAATATTCAAAAAAACTTTTTGAGAGTTTATTAAAATTTATTATACTTGTAAGGTGCCGAGCGTAAATATTCTCTGATTCTAGAGAGAAATTAAAGCCCGATCGAAAAGAATTTGGTCTGGGGCCCGCCGATTCATTCCTTCGCAGGCTGACTGACGCGGTAAACTTTTCAATCTAAAATCTAAAATCTAAAATCTAAAATCTAAAATCGAATGACAGCCGACAAAACCGGATTCAGCATTAGCGCGACCGCCATTCGCCGCCACATCGGCACTCTCATGCTGACACTTGCGATTATAGTCGTGGGCATTTTCTACATCACCCAACTGCCCGTTGACTTGTTGCCCTCCATCACCTATCCCCGGATCTCCGTGCGCCTAGACGCCCCCGGAATCTCGCCAGAAGTCGCAGTTGACGAAATTACCCGCCCCCTCGAACAAGGACTCTCAGCGACAGAAGGAGTCACGCAAGTTTTTTCCCGCACCCGCGAAGGACAAGTCAGCGTCGATTTATTCTTCAGACCGGGCGGCGATATCGACCAAGCCCTCAACGACGCGACAGCCTCCGTCAACCGCATCCGCAACCGACTTCCCGATACAGTTGAATCGCCAACTCTATTTAAATTTGATCCTTCTCAACAGCCGGTTTACGAATTTGCCCTGACTTCAGACTCGCGACAAGGGGTAGATTTGCGGGTATTTGCCGATGAAGAATTAGCCAGGGAAATTAACGTTATTCCCGGAGTAGCTTCCGTTGACGTTTCCGGGGGCGTTCAAGAAGAAATTCAAGTTAATATTGACCTGAACAGGCTGCAAAGTTTAGGAGTTAATCTTAATGACGTTTTTAATGCTTTGCGCGATCGCAATTTAGACACTTCCGGTGGCCGGCTGCGGCAAGAATCTAACGAACCGCTGACGCGCACAATCGGCCGCTTTAGAACAGCCTCTGAAATCGCCAATCTTTCCTTTCAAGTATCCGGTTCCAACCCGCCCAAACGAGTTTACCTGCGCGATTTTGCCCGAGTAAATGACGGTACGGAAGAACAGCGAGTAAAAGTTTTTCTCAATCAAAAACCTGCCGTTAAAATTAGCATCTTGAAACAGCCGGATGCCAACACCATTACTGTTGTAGACGGAGTGAAAAATCGCATCAAAGAAATGCAGGAGTCCGGCTTAATTTCGGCGGACATGACCGTAGTTACAACTTTAGACGAATCCAGATTTATCCGCAATTCCTTAGCCGATGTGGCAAATGCGGGGGTTTCCGGGGCAGTCCTTGCCGCGATCGCAGTTTTGTTCTTTTTAGGTTCCCTCAGACAAACCCTGATTATTTCTCTGACTATTCCCCTGTGTACTCTAGCAGCCATTATTTTAATGCGGCTGTTCGGTATGTCGCTGAATTTATTTAGTTTAGGCGGTTTAGCACTAGGAATCGGTCAGGCGATCGACACCAGCGTAGTTATTTTAGAAAATATTGTAGTCGGTCTAGACAGCAACCCTCATCTGAAAAAAGGCAGAATCAAAGATCGAAAAGAACGCACAATAGAAGAGTCAGTGTTGCGGAGTGAAGAAGTAGAATCAGCAATGGTTGCCTCCACAGCGGCTAACTTAGTATCAGTGCTGCCATTTTTGCTGATTGGCGGCTTCTTTTCGCTGCTATTTAACGAATTAATTTTGACAATTAGCTTTGCAGTAGCCGCGTCTCTGCTAGTAGCTTTAACGGTAGTGCCGATGCTGACTTCTCGCTTGATGGGAATGTCTTATTCCAGCGGTATCAATCAGTTCGGGCCGATAAAACATTTCAACCGCGGCTTTGAAAACGGCACGCGGGCTTACGGTTCAATGCTCTCGAAAGTCCTGGGTTTGCGGTTAATTATAATTGTAGTAGCTTTTGTCATTTTAGGCGGTGGCACATGGGTGATGCTAGGACAAATTCCCCAAGAAATTTTGCCGAGAGTTAATACAAGTCAAGCCAGATTATTTGCTTCATTTCCTCCGGGGACTAACTTGGAAACCAATCAAAAAGTGATTGCTGCTGTCGATAAGATTCTGCTTGAACAGCCAGAAACAGAGTACACTTTAACGACAGCGGGAGGGCTGCTGTTCGGCAACAGTACGTCTGAAAATTTGCTTCGGGGAAGCAGCACAATTACGCTCAAATCAGGTACCAATACCACCGATTTTACAGAAAGAATGACTGAGGAATTGAAAAAAATTGACCTTCCTAAAGGAACTCGTCTGCGGCTAGTTCCAGAATCGATTAGGGGTTTAGTTTTAACTAATTCTCCCGTGCGGGGTGGCGAAATTGATGTCGTGGTTCAGGGGGACACTGAAGAATCATTGCAGGAAGCAGGCCGTCAGATATTAAAAGCATTAGATGAGAAGGTAAAATTAGCCCGGTTTCGGCCGGAGGCAGACCCGCCGCAGTCAGAGGTACAAATTCGTCCAGACTGGGAAAGGGCCGCTGTGTACGGGCTGACAGCCCAAGATATTGGAGAGACAATTCAGACAGCAATTGAAGGTACTGTTCCGACTCAAGTGCAGCGGGGAAACCGCTTAATAGACGTGCGCGTGCAGTTCGATCGCACTTCTGTAAAATCTATTGCCCAACTCGGACAAATTCCCTTATCTGGCAATAACAGCATCATCCGTTTAAGCGACGTGGCCAATATTGCGATCGGCAAAGCGCCGGCCGAAATTCAGCGTCTCAATCAGCGGCAAGTTTTCTTAGTTGTCGGAAACTTGAATAAGGGTGCGAGTCTGGGCGATGCTGTCCAGCAAGTCGATGCAGTTGTATCAGAACTAAAGTTGCCGCCAGGAATAAGAATTGTGCCGAGTTCGGCTGCTGAAACTAATCAGCAATTGCAAACTTCTCTCAAGCTTTTGGGGGGGTTGGCGACTTTTTTAGTGTTTGTAGCGATGGCGGTGCAGTACAATTCTCTGGTTGATCCGCTGGTGATTTTGCTGACAGTGCCGCTGGCTTTGGCGGCGGGAGTATTCGGGCTTTATGTGACCAAAACTGCGATCGGGGCGACGGTGATGATCGGGGCAATTTTGCTCGTGGGAATTATCGTGAATAACGGTATTATTATGGTGGAGTTGGCGAACCAAATTCGGGAAGAGGAAGGAGTCGATCGCACCACAGCAATTCTCAGGGCGGCACCTCAGCGCTTGCGACCGATTTTGATGACAACTATTACTACAGTTTTGGGTTTGTTTCCCCTAGCTTTGGGAATAGGAGAGGGTTCGGAATTCTTGCAACCTTTGGGTGTGGTGGTGTTTTCGGGTTTGTCGCTGGCAACTTTGCTGACGCTGTTTATTATTCCCTGTTTCTATATTTTGCTCCACGACTTCTTTGGGATGTTGGCAGCGAAGAAGAAACCGCAGGCGGTTGCTATTCCCGTGCAAAAGACGGCGGGAAAGACTCCGAATTTGTAAAATCCTGAGATCTTGCACCATTTTTAAGAACAGGCAAGATGGCTGTTCCACGAATGAGTTTTCTTGTGGGGTGGTCATCCTGGCCGCCCTGAAAGGATTATTGAGAATGGTGCAAGATCTCAGTTTTAACCGACTGTAGAAAATACTATCGAGAAGAGGCAGGATGCCTGTTCCACAAAGCAAGGGAAAGTGCGATCGATTTTAGTCCTCTTTCAGAGGACTTTTGCTATGAGACAGGGAATTCATTCCCTGTCGGACTGTCGGATTTACCAACAATACCGCTACTGCATTTGATGTTCAGTTGAGACGCCTAGAATTAGTCAATAAGGTGTGTTTGACATTCAAAACTTTTATGTTACAATAATACTACACGACCCAACCAGGTCAAACAAACTTAAACAAAAATGCCCTACGAAAAATTAGACATATCAACCCCAAAACCAGTATTATCTTGGGCAAATCACGCCCTGGGCGAAAAAGAAACCAAGATGGCAGAAAATGTAGCATCTTTGCCGTTTGTATTCAAACACGTCGCACTAATGCCCGACGTACATTTAGGAAAAGGTGCTTTAGTCGGTTCAGTAATTGCCACAAAAGAAGCGATTATTCCGGCTGCGGTGGGCGTTGATATTGGTTGTGGGATGGCTGCCATTAAAATGCCATTCAAGGCTCATAAATTAGAAGGCAAACTCAAACAAATTCGCCTCGATATAGAAGCCGCAATCCCTGTAGGATTTTCCGAAAATAAAGAAGTAGAAAAAACTGTCACCAACTGGCAAGGATGGGGCGAGTTTAAGGAACTTCATCAAGGCGTGCAGCATCAAGACAATAAAGCCTTAAAACAAATGGGTTCCCTCGGCGGCGGCAATCATTTTATTGAGGTTTGCGTTGATACTGAAAACTTTGTTTGGCTGATGCTGCACTCTGGTTCTCGCGGCATTGGGAATTTGCTCGCACAGCAGCATATCGAGACTGCTAAAGATTTAGCTAAACTGGCAGAAATTAATCTGGCTGACAAAGATTTGGCTTATTTTGTAGCGGGTACGCGGGAGTTTGCGGCTTACTGGCACGATTTGCAGTGGGCGCAAGATTATGCTCGTTTTAATCGCGATGTAATGATGAATCGGTTTAAGCGAATTGTGGAAAAGCACGTAGCGGGAGGCAAATCTGTTAAGCCGTTATTAGAGGTGAATTGCCACCACAATTACGCGGAAAAAGAGGTGCATTTTGGCGAAGATGTGTATGTGACTCGCAAAGGTGCTGTGCGCGCGGATGTAGAGGATTACGGGATTATTCCTGGTTCGATGGGGGCGAAATCTTTCATTGTTAAAGGGAAGGGAAATGCTGAGAGTTACTGTAGTTGCAGTCACGGTGCGGGGCGTTTGATGTCTCGAAATCAAGCGAAGAATGTATTCACTCTCGATGATTTTGTGCGGCAGACTGAGGGGGTTGAGTGCCGGAAAGATGAGCAATTTTTAGATGAAATTCCGGGGGCTTATAAGCCGATTGATGAGGTGATGAGTCAGCAGTCGGATTTGGTGGAAGTTGTGGCGACTTTGAAGCAGGTTGTTTGTGTCAAGGGGTGACAGAAACTGGTTTATTTGTACTTCACCTATCTGACAAGTGCTGTATGGGAAGAGGGGGAAATCAAGCTTAACTCAACTTCCCCCTCTTGACAAACGCTTTGTTTTCTGAAGCTTTTCTCTAACAGACCATTTGTCTCCACTCAATTTCTAGCAAGCGCAGCAGTCTTTCATCGCCATTGGCTTTGGCTGCTTGCGTTCTGCGATCGAGAATATTGCAAATATTCGCCCGGTGCACTTGCGCCACTTCCACAACTGTTGGGTAAGAATTAACCGCCGCTGGGGCGCTAGCTGCGGCGACATCCCGATCGCCAGCTTGAGAATCTCCCTTTGTGGTATAGTTTGGGCCGCCGGATTTTTGGGGCACCGGAATGTGTCTCGGATAGCGGTAGTTCCAGTTTTGGCCCCGATATTTGCCCGCGACTTCGCCTTCGATCATATCTACTGTCGGAATGTCGTACTCGTAGTTTACGCCGCGATAAGTAAGTTTCATATTTTTTGATCCTTATATGTATGGAGATAAAAAGGGCAGTCAGCTCAGGTTTGCTTTTTAGTCAGTAAAAACTTTTTACTTTCTGTATTCTATTTTACCATTTAACCGAATAACCAGTCAAGTTAAAAAAAATTAATATTTTCACTGTCAGAGCGCACAAAAAAGCCCGCTACAGCGGGATCTCAAGGTTTGCTGGCAGTCAAGTTCGATCGACTCCAGCAACTAAGTTATGGCTAAAAAACTTTCGATATCTAGTTTCCCAGCTTTAACCAGCCTCTGGCATCCCCTCTCAACTCCCCTTAAACAGGGAAGCGAGGAGGGATCGCAGAGGTGAGCCAATAGGCTCTAGCCGACTGTCACCTGATCGGTTTGCACGTTTGTTGCGCCTTCTTCAGCAGAGGCGATCGCCACCAACTTGTCGAGAATTTCCTGACTCGGAACTTGACCTTTGAGAACAACCGTGCTGCTGAGCTGAGCCACATGAACAGTATCGATATCAGCAACTTCGGCATCGCCGTCAAAAGCTAAAGCAACCCGCTTCGCTAAGCCACTTTCGTCAAAATTTCCGTCTGGGCCGACTTTAGCAGGAGCGATAGATTGCGTTTGGGCAGCTTGCTGTACTACTTGTGCCATCGGTTCAGCCGGGGCTTCAGGCTTTTCGAGTCCGAACAGTCTTTTAAACCAACCCATAGTAGTTGAGTCTCCTGAAAATACACTTTTTACACAATAGCTCTAGAATTCCAAAAGACTCGTAATTGTTGCAAAACTCAGCGAAATTTATCAAAATGTTTTATCGGGAGACTTTCACAATCTAAAATCTTAAATAGTATCTAGATGTTGATGTTGCTATTTGATGTATAGGACGATCGCTACGCCTTGGATAGCAGAGGCGTAGTCGAAATAGTTGCCCCACTGTCACCTTAAAAAACTGCACAATGGGCCGGAATACATTCCCGGTTTGTTTAATTACCGGGGACATCTCGTGCCGGTCATCGAACTGTGCCCACTGATACAGGGGACGGTAGCCCGCGCTTAATTGGGGGTAGTCCTGCATAAGTAGTGATGCGATTTGATCTAACCCGGTCTGTAAAAGCAGATGAAAGGCAAAAATCACTACTTGTTTACCAATTAGCAATTACCAATTACCAATTTAGGACTGACGCACGATTGTTTAGAAACCGGGTTTTTATTACGAAAATACGCATTGTAGACCGCACTCAAGGTGAAAAACCCGGTTTCTGGGTCCCGATGCGTCCAGGACTGCAATTCTCAAGTCCCAATTACTACTCACCAATTCCCAATTAGAGATAGTTAAATCTCATGCTTAACTTTTTAGATAATAGTGTTCTGCTTCCGACCAATTCAGTTGAAGCAACGAATCATCTCCCCATTTCAGCTTGAGATTCGGCTTAATTGCTGTCACGCCCAAAGCGCTAATAATCTGCGCTGCTACAGCTTTCGCCAGTAGCGGCGGTACAGAATTTCCGACTTGGCGAAAACCGTGCCATTTTGTAACGTGAAATCTAAACCAGTCAGGATAGGAATGCAGCCGCGCAGCTTCTCTGACGGTAATGCACCGAGGCGCGATCGGGTGAATTGGTCTGGGCGAAGTATAAGCCCCCCTCGCCCTGTCGGTTCCAGCCCTGAGAGTGTTGCAAACTCCCTGGGGATGAAGCTTGTAAAAACGGCTGATCGGCTCTTTTTCGCCGTAGGCGGCAACAGCAAACCTTTCCATACATTCTAGAGAATGTTTTGTGCGCCAACTAGAAGAGAGGATTTGTCGATCGTACTCGCGATTGTAGGAATAATCATCATCCAAATCATCAATTCCGCGCATTATACTCGCATAAGTGCTGCACTTTCCGTACTCCGCCATTACCCAATCTCGGTGCAGCAACTCGCTGTACTTTTCCACTTCCGGCAAATCTCCAATAGCATCCCAAACTGTCGGGACAGCAGGTAAATTAACTTTTTTATACCGTTTAGTAACTTTAATTTTTGGCAGTATAGTAGTTGGTTGAGGGTATTTTGGCAGCTCGTACTCTTTTTTGCAGCCAATCAGAAACAAGCGTTTGCGAGCTTGCGGCACTCCGTAGTGAACGGCGTTGAGAACTTGATAGTTTTCTTCTACTTGATAGCCTGCTTCCAAAAAAGAGCTAATTAAGATATTCAGGAGTTCTTTGTGTTTTCCTGATGCAATTCCCGGCACATTTTCCATTACGAAAAACTTGGGTTTTAGCTCCAAAACTAAGCGCTGAAAGTGAAAAATTAGAGAATTTCGCGGGTCGTCCACATCGCGCTTGCCCATCATGGAGAATCCTTGGCAGGGCGAACCGCTGATTACTACGTCTATATCGCGTCGGCCGATCGCCGATTTTTTCCGAATTTCCGATCCCGTAAGCTCTGCGACATCTCTGCACACAATAGAGCACAGCGGGAAATTAAACTCGTGTGTAGCGCAGTGAATTGGGTCAATTTCGACTGATGCAAGTACGTCAAAACCTGCTTGTTCAAAGCCCAGTGTCATGCCGCCCGCGCCTGCAAATAAATCAACAGCGATCGGTCGCTTTTTCCGATTGCTTGGCATAACATTTCAATAACAAAGTTGCTTTAATTTGCTGTATTTAATTTAACATTTTTCATTATTTCCGCAGCGGCTCGATCGCACACGCCCACATCTCCGAGACTTTCGCGCATTTCCCGATAACCGGCCAAAGTTTGCTGGCGTCGATCGGCATTTTGCAGCAATTCCAGTGCGTGGTTCACTATATTTTCCGCAGTCGCCTCGTCTTGCAGCAACTCTGGGACGATCGGCTTCATTTGCACCAAATTGGGCGGAGACATAAAAGGAATCGAAAATTTCAGGACGTGGCGAGCAATAATCGCCGTAATCGGACTGACGCGGTAGGCGACAACTTGCGGAACGTCGAGCAAAGCTAGCTCCAGATTAACAGTACCAGATTTAGCGATCGCCAGATCCGCAGCCGCCAAGATTTCCAGAGTTTGATTTTCTAACAAAGTAGCCCGCAAACCGTAATTCTCGATCGCCTGTTCGATTTTGCTGCGAAAAGCTTTGTTAGCAAGCGGAATCCAAAAATGAACTTCCGGCAATTTAGCTTGAATAATTTGAGCGGCCTCAAATATAACCGGCATCAGGTACTTGAGTTCTTGGTGTCTGGAAGCAGGAATTAGGGCGATCGACACCTGTTCCGGCTCAATTTCCAAAGTTTTGCGGGCAACTTCCCGGCTGGGCGCAGACTGCATTCTATCCACCAAAGGATGCCCAACCCAACTAACTTCGGCTCCTTTTTTTTGATAATAACAAGCTTCTTCGGGGAAAATTGCCAAAAGTTTATCGCAAATATTGACAATCAGATCGGTATTGCGAGGAGAAATCGACCAAACCCATTCTTGAGGTGCGATGTACCAAACCACCGGCAAATCCGGCAAACAGCGGCGGATGTAGCTGCCAATGCCGAGATTTGGAGTCAAATAATCAATCAATACAACCGCATCGGGGGAGAAGTTTTTTAGATATTGTTTAGCTTTTTGCTGAACTTTGATCGTCGGCCAAATATAGGGTACAGATTCTATAAGGCCCATAGAACCAATGCCCGCAGTATCGCCTAAAATAGTAGCCCCAGCTTCCGCCATACGAGGCCCGCCCAATCCTGTTATTTCTAACTCCAAACCAGCGGCGACAGCGTGACGTTTTAAGGCGGCAACTAACAATGCTCCTTGCAAATCGCCAGAAACCTCACCAGTGCTGATAAAAATTTTCATATTCTGACTTTAAACAGGTGAGATGTTTGCTAATAACTCGGTAACAGCATCATATTGATCGGGCATATTAGCACAGCGTAGCAGTAATTCTAAGTCTAGATCGGGAAGGAATGTACTCCGGGCAACCTGCTCATAATTTTCACCTGTTAAGTAATAGAGAGATAACTGACTATTTTGCCAAAACCAGACTTCCCGAACGCCCAATCTTTTGTAAAACTCTAGAGTATTTATCCCGCCACTGGTAATTACGACTTCAATAGCAATATCCGGGACTATTTTTTGGGTTCCTATATCATAGGAATCATCCGGCTCTTTTCTACCGCCTAATTCTCTGTCACCCAGAGTCGGCCCGCCCTTGCCGTAAAATCGAATCCCATTTGCTCTCATGTATGCCTCTAAGAGCATACAGAGAGTTTTCTTGATTATTTCGTGTTCGGGCGAGACAGTCATAATTTGCAGTATTCGATCGAGATAGAAAAATTTTACACCTCTGACATCTTTAAAAGCTGCTTCTATCGCTTCAAATTGCTGCCAACTAACATCTGAGAACCTAATGCAGCCATCTTGTTCTATTTCTGGGGATGTAGATTTGACTGAAGTATATACATTCATAGGGCAACAGTCACTTAGTTCATAGGTTTATTCTACCTCATTCACTTGTTGCCTGGAATCAAACCGCGCCGCCCTTTGGTTATAGACTGCTGCATAAATCTCCGCAGGTGCTGCAAATGGGGGTTTTCCTGCAACAAATCCAACTCTTCCAAAGCTTGATTTAGAGTGTAGCCAGAACGGTATAGAATACGAAAAGTTTTCTTCAAAACTAGCAAATCTTCGGCGGTAAAACCGGCGCGTTCGAGGCCTATTTTGTTGATTGCTCGCACTCTCGAAGGATTCCCCTCGACTAGCATATAAGGAGGCACATCTCGATCGATCCTGCTCAAGCCGCCCACCATAGACAAGCGGCCGATGTGGACAAACTGATGAACGCCCAAAACACCGCTCAATCGGGCTTGAGACTCGATTTTAACGTGTCCGGCTAAGGCTACAGCATTCGCTATAATTACTCGATCGGCGATCGCGCAATTGTGTCCCACATGAACATAAGCCATCAATAGATTATGATTGCCAATTGTCGTGCTTTCCCCCGCTCCAGTAGCGCGGTTAATTGTCACGTATTCCCGAATCTGATTGCTGTCGCCAATTTTCACCCTAGTCTGAGAACCCTCGTATTTCAAATCTTGAGGTTCCAAACCAATCGCCGCACCGGGGAAAATTTGATTTCGAGCACCTATTTCTGTTAGCCCGTCGATAATTGCATGAGCACCAATCTTAGTCTCCGGCCCGATTTTCACTCTTTCTCCAATTACAGCATAAGCTCCCACTTCTACAGTCGGGTGAAGTTCAGCACCGGGATGAATCACAGCAGTTGGGTGAATCAAAGTAAGCATTTGTCAGTTTTTTGCTGGTAAGTGGGAAGGAAGTTTGGCAAGGCGCAGTGTAAGGGATTGAACCGATTTAACGGATTTAACGGATGGATGTTGACGGAAGACGGAAGGAAGAAGGAAGAAGGAAGAAGGAAGAAGGAAGAAGGAAGAAGGAAGAAGGAAGAGGGAAGAAGGAAGAGGGAAGAGGGAATTTTTCAAATTTTAAGATTACTTCGTTCCTCGGAACGCTTCGCGGTTTTAATTGAAATTCAAAACTCACAACTCAAAACTACGCGCAAGCCCTCACCAATTCCCCAATTTAATCTACCATCGAAAACATCAATTCTCCTTCACAAACTTTTTGTCCGTCTACTTCAGCCAGAGCCTGTATTTTTGCGAAGCGACGGCGTTTTACCCACAGCAATTCTACAGTCATCAGCAACTGATCGCCCGGTACAACCTGACGGCGGAACTTGACTTTATCAATTCCCGCAAACATCCACAATCCTTGCTCAATGTCGGGCAACTGAGCCAGAACCATACCGCCAACTTGAGCCATCGCTTCAACAATTAATACCCCCGGCATAATCGGCCGTCCGGGAAAATGCCCTTGAAAATGCGGTTCGTTGAAAGTCACATTTTTAATTCCTACAGCCCTCTCGGACGGCACGTAATCAACAATCTTGTCAACCAGTGCAAAAGGATAGCGATGAGGCAATAATTTCTGAATTTCTTCGAGAGTAAAAGTAGATTTAACCGCTGGAGAATCCTCACCGTTTTCGCTGGGAACGGATTCAGAATTAGCAGTGTTGAGGGTGTTAACTTCAGTCAGCGTGGACATTGCTTGAAGACTTTTGAGTGTGGTAGAAACGCGAGGGATCGCGTCTTGGGTTGTGAATTGTAACGGTGACTTGGCTGACACCTTTTCTAACTTGTCTCCTTCACGGCCCAAGCTTGGGATTTCAGTGCTAAGGCGAGTTGGACGTGCAAGTTGTGACTGGCTTTGTAAGCCAAGTAGTGAGCTTTTGGCCAAGTTCCCAGCAGGCTGAGGTCGCCTACTAAGTCTAAGATTTTATGGCGCACCGGTTCGTTGGCAAATCTCAAAGGCGGGTTGAGCCAGCCGGATCGATCGCAAACTAGGGCGTTTTCTAGGGTACCACCTTTGATCAAACCTGCTTGTCGCAATTGGTCAACTTGGCGGGCAAGTCCAAAAGTGCGGGCTGGGGCGATCGCGCTAGCAAAACTTTCTGCCTCTGGCGACCAACTGTACCATTGATTGCCGATCGCCTGTTCCTCAAAATCAATTCCGTAACTAAAGCGAGTTTCGACTGACGGTAAAGCCGCTGCAAAAGCATCCCCGTGACGCACCCAAATAGGCTGTTCTAGGACGCAGGAGGAAGTGGGGTCTTGCTTCGGTTCTTGAGGAACTAAGCCGGTACGGGCGATCGCCTCTACCCAAACCAGAGCCGAACCGTCCAGCAGCGGCAATTCCGGCCCATCAACCTCAATTCGAGCATTATCCGCTCCCATCCCCGCCAAAGCGGCTAATAGATGCTCTACAGTGCGAATTTGAGCATCCATACCTGCCAGTTCAGTTGAAAGTGCCGTCTGACAAACCGCATCAATTTTTGCAGGAATTATCGGAGCACCGGGCAAGTCTATTCTGACAAAATAGCGACCTTCCCCAACCCCAGCAGGCAAAACTCGGACGCGAGTTTGTTCGCCGCTGTGCAAACCGATACCCGACAGTTCAAATTCAGATTTTAAGGTACGTTGAGTCATTAGTAATTAGTCATTAGTTAGTAGTCAGTAGTTAGTAGTCAGTAGTCAGTAGTCAACTGCCAACTGCCAACTGCCAACTATCAACTGCTTTCCTTAGAATCGCTCACCAATCCCAAAGTGAATTTGATTGTCGCCGGTGTCGTTGATACCGTAATCGATCCGGATTGGCCCTAAAGGAGATTGAATCCGCACGCCGAGGCCGTAACCGTAACCGCTACCGGGCTTTTCGCGGATACCGGCAGGGTCGCCGGGGACATTTTTGCCCGTGCCCAAGTCGGTGCCAGCATCCAAAAATAGCGCTCCGCCGATAAACGAAATAATCGGGAAACGGTACTCAACGCTGGCTTCTAGGAAGCTGCGACCGGCTCCCAGGTCGCCTTCGTCGTATCCGCGCACCGAGTTGGCGCCGCCCAAGGCAAAGGCTTCGTAGGGAGGCAAATCTCCGAATACGGTGCCGCCTCTAAAACTGAATGCCAGGGTTTGAGGGCCGGAGGCAAAGTTAGTGTACCTGACTGGTAGGTAAAAGCTGTAGCTGGCCCGCAGGCGGTTTAACAGGATGCTGCCGGAACCTACAGGAATCGATTGTTCCACCCCAAACCTGAGCAAAGAACCGCTAGTGGGGCGGAGGGCGTCGTTGCGCCGATCGCGCACAACACCTGCTTGCAGTGTTGTCAAGTCGTCGGAGCCGGAATCGCTAAAACTCAACTGGTTGCCGAGTTCGTCCTCGGATTCGCGACGGCCTTTGCGATCGGTAATTGAGACTCGCTGGTACTGCAAGCCGACTGAAGCAGTCCACTCAGAATCGGCAAAAGGATTGCGCGACAGGGGACGGGTGAAATTGATGCCGCCACCGGTGCGAACGATGCGGGGTCGATCCTCGTTGGGCAATCTGACTTCCCGTTCGCCGCCGTCAAAAATCACGCTGATCGATCGTCTTCTAAAAACATTAGCGGTGAAAGAAGTGCGGTAAGGATCGCCCGAAATCCAGGGGTCAGTAAAACTCAGGTCAAACAGCGTTTGGCGTTCGCCGATTTGTACTTCAGCGCCCAACTTCTGGTTCCTACCGCCC
This sequence comes from Microcoleus sp. MOSTC5, assembly GCF_036701825.1. Lineage (NCBI taxonomy): Bacteria > Bacillati > Cyanobacteriota > Cyanophyceae > Oscillatoriales > Microcoleaceae > Microcoleus > Microcoleus sp. MOSTC5. The sequence continues at coordinate 19,354 of NZ_JAUBRK010000046.1, forward strand.
AAGTTTTGCTGCTGGTAACTCAGCGTACCGAACAAACCCGTCGCGGAACTCAAACCCGCACCAGCAGCCAGAGAACCAGTATTTTTCTCGATGACGTTGACAATTACCCTTGCCTTGCGGGGATCAGTCGTTCCCGGTTCCAAGGCAAGCCGCACGTCTTCAAAAATTCCCAAACCAAACACCCGTCTTAAATCTCTTTCCGCCTTGGTGCGGTTAAAGATGTCTCCGGGCTTGAGTTCTACTTCGCGGGTGACGACAAAGCGGCGGGTGTTGCCTCCGATCGGCTGACCCGTGGCATCCGTTGCCTCTCCCTCCTTGTTCAGGAAGCGGACATCAACGGATTCGATCTGGCCTTCTGCCACTACCAGGGTGACTGTGCCGTCCTCTCCTACTTGCGGGGCATCAGTGATTTGGCCCAAAACATAGCCGTTCTCTTGATACCACGCATTAATTTTTTTCACTCCCTCCTCAAAGCGGCGGAGGTTGAGAATTTGGCCGTACTGATCGCGGAAGCTTTCGTCAATTACGCTTTGGGGCAGCACTTGCTGGCCGGTGATTGTCACTCCCCGCAGCACCGGATTTGCCTGCACGATAAAAGTCACCCGGACGCCCAACGGGGTGTCTTCGGGTACTGCCCGCACGTTTCTGAAAAAGCCCGTGGCAAAAATGGCGTTGATGTCTTGTTGCAGTTGGCTGCGGTTGGTCGTGCGTCCCGGTTGGGTGCTGATGACTCGGTAAATCTCGCGTTCCAAGTCTCCCGTCGCCCCGGTGACGGTAACTTCTGCAACTAGCACTTGGGGTTCTGCCGCTCCGGCGGGTGCGGGGGTTTGTCTGGGCTGCGGTGCTGGGCCAGGGGGCAATGGAGGAACGGTGTTAGCCGGCGGTCTGGTCGGGGCCGGTCTGGGGGGAACTGGGGCGTTTTGAGCGATCGCCCCGGATTCCTCTGGTTTCCCTAGCTCTGCTGCGATCCAGGCGGGCGTTACAGCCGCTTCCGATGGGGGGAGCGGGCTGCCCAGTTGCGTCTCTGGCAAGGCGTTTTGGCTGCTAGAGGCGGGGGAGAGGTTGGATGCTAGCTCGGGTTTGAGTTGAAGGCTCGGAGGTGAAACCGGGGAGGCCGGGTCTGTGACTAGGCTTGGGGGTTCGCGGTCGTTCTCTCCTCTGTCAGGGGCCGCCGCTATTTTTAGGGCTTCGGCTTTGCTAGTTTTAGCGGCTTTGCGGTTTTGAGGAGGATTTTGGGTTAATTCTGGAATGGGGCGATCGGGTAATTCGATCGACGGGGCGGGCGGAACGGCAGCCAAAGCTTCCTCTGCTGATTCAGAGTAGGATGTTTGGCCGTTTGCCGAATTTGATAACCCGAATGTTGCTGAGGCAGTAAAAACTGCCACCAATACAGCAGATAAACGCATTTTTGTTCACTTTTTTGGGCAATCAACACACCACATTAGTCATTATTCATTAGTCTTAGTCATTAGTTATATAAGTCGGTTGAATTTCGCGCTGACCGCTAATTGATGACTGTTGACCGCTGATTGCTGACATCGAAAGCAGAAGGGTGACAAACTGTGCAATTTTAGCGCATTGTTAAGGCCTCTAAACTTTCTGAGCTAAAACCCGCTGGAGAACTTGCTGGTAAGCACTTTCTACCGATCCCAAGTCGCGCCGGAATCGGTCTTTATCCATAACACGGGCATCGGGGTCAGTTTCTGTGTTGTCCCAGAGGCGGCACGTGTCGGGACTGATTTCGTCGGCGAGGATCAGATTTTGATGTTGGTCGATACCGAATTCTAGTTTGAAGTCTACTAGGGTGATGCCGCACTCGGTGAAAAATTCTTTGAGTATTTCGTTAATTTCGCGGGCGGCGATTTCTAGTTGCTCTACTTGTTCGGGGGTGGCTAGCTGCATTAACTGGATTCTGCCGCGGGTCAGTAGCGGGTCTCCCAAATCGTCGTTTTTGTAATAAAATTCCACCAGCGGGGGATTGACAATTGTGCCTAGGGCGAGTCCTGTTTGCTTGCAAAGACTGCCGGCGGCAATATTTCTGACTACGACTTCCAAGGGCAAGATTTGGACGCGACAGACTCGCATTTGGTTGGGGGCCGGCGTGTCGATGAAGTGTGTGGGAATCCCTTTGGCTTCTAGCATCCGAAACAGGTGCGCGGATACGGCGCAGTTGATTTCGCCTTTGCCGACGATGCTGCCGCGTTTCTGGGCGTTAAAGGCTGTGGCGTCATCTTTGAAGTGGGTCAGCAAAATTTCGCTGTCTTCGGTGGAGTACAGGATTTTGGCTTTGCCTTCGTAGAGTTTGCGATCGGCTGACATGGCGATTAATAATGTAGATAAGTTTTAGATTTTACAGTAGCTCGATCGGGCGTTATTGGCGAGTTTTTGGATCTAGGCTGCCCCACTTAGGCCCCGGACGGGCGAGTACCCCTGCAGGTAGATACCGCGATCGGCTGAGGCATAAATGATTCTTGACAAAGGACAATAGAGATGAGACTTGCTGGGTTCGCGATCGGTGCGCGATCGACCTCGCCAACGAGACTGATGCTTACAAAACACCTGCAAAGTGACTAATTTATGGAAGACAAAAAAATTCATATCCTCTTGGTTGAAGATGATGAGGTTGATGTAATGAACGTCCGGCGAGCGTTCAAAAAAAATAACATCGTTAACCCTCTCTACATGGCAGCCAACGGATTAGAAGCTCTGTCTATATTGCGCGGAGAAGGGAAAATCGAGCCTGCAATGCCTCAAGCGCGCCGGTTAATTCTGCTGGACTTGAATATGCCGAGAATGAACGGGATCGAGTTTTTGCGAGAATTGCGACTAGATGAATGTTTGAGGTCGATTCCGGTGATCGTTCTCACAACTTCTAATGAAGATAGAGATAAAGTAGAAGCTTATAATTTGAATGTAGCGGGCTATATTCTTAAACCTGTCACTTTTTCTAATTTCGTGGAAGTTATGGCTACCCTCAATAGATACTGGATGCTGAGCGAAATTCCCTAAATAAGATAAATTTTAACAGGATTTTTTTCAAGGTAGCTTTGGTAATTTTTCAGCGGTGCATTTATTTTAATTGCTTTTTGTAGACCGCAGCTTTTTCGGAGTAATCCACAATTCGGTTGTTATGGACAAACTTATCAAAATTCTGATTGTTGATGACGATGCAGTCGATCGGATGGCGGTCAAACGCTCGCTCAAGTCGGCAGGCGTTTCGGCAGAAGTTATTGAAGCAGAAAACTGTGCCGATACCCTGGCAAAACTCTCGGTAAGTAAAAATTCTACCCAGGTAGCAGCGAAACTATCCAAACAAAATAAATCTCAACATTTAAGCGAGGTAGAGGAGACAGAAAACGGCCTGCTATTAAATCAGATATTTGAGTGCGAATTTGACTGCGTATTCCTCGACTACGGATTGCCGGACGGAGACGGATTGAGTTTGGTACAAAATCTACGGGAAGCTGGGCTAAAAGTTCCCTTAATTGTGCTTACAGGTCAAGGCGACGAACAAATTGCTGTGGAATTGATGAAGGCTGGAGCTTCTGATTATATCGCTAAAAGCAAGCTTTCTCCCGAGAGTTTATCTCGCAGTTTGTATAATGCTATGCGCGTTTACCGCGCCGAATCTCAGGCGTTTCATACCAGCCAAAAACTTAAGGAAAGTGAGGAACGGTACAGGTTAGTTTTAGAGGGAGTGAACGACGGAATTTGGGATTGGGATTTAACTAAAAATGAGGTTTATTGGAACGATCGCCTTTTGGAAATTATCGGTTTGTCGCGAGAGCAATTTGGCAGGACTATGGAAGCTCTCTACAACCGCCTGCACCCCGAGGACAAGGACGGCATCGTCCGGGCGATCGCCGCTCACTTGGAACAAGAAATAGACTATAATGTAGAGTTTCGCCTGCTGCACTCTTCGGGTTTTTACCGCTACTGCACTTCTCAGGGAAAAGCTCAGCGGAATTATCATGGAAAACCGCTGCGGATGGCCGGTATGATTAGCGATATTACTGAGCGCAAACAGGCGGAAGATGCTCTGGAAAGAGAACGGCAGCAACTGAGACAAATTATTACTTGCGTGCCTGTAGCAATGGCGATGTTCGATACACAAATGCGCTATATGGCTAACTCTAAAAAATGGGTTAGTCAATTTAATTTGGAGTTGCCCTCCCTAAATAATCTCAGCCATTACGAATTGTTTCCAGATACGCCGAATCGCTGGAAAGCCATGTATCAAGAAGTGCTCAAAGGCCAGGTAGTGTCTGTGAGCGAAGATGCCTGGGAACGAGCAGACGGATCGGTTCTGTACCTGCGGTGGGCTGCTCACCCTTGGTACGATCCCGACGAAAAAGTCGGGGGAATTGTGATGGTTGCCGACAAGATTAATGAGTTGGTGGAAGCGCGGGAAACTGCCTTAGAAGCCAGCCGGGTGAAGTCGCAATTCTTGGCGAACATGAGTCACGAAATTCGCACTCCGATGAATGGGGTTTTGGCAATGGCTCAATTGCTGCTGCGCGCTACTCTGGAACCGAAACAGCAGGAGTGCGCTCAGACTATTTACCGCAGTGCTGAACATTTGCTAAACGTTATTAATGATATACTCGATTTCTCTAAGATTGAAGCTGGAGAAATGCGGCTGGAAAAGGCTGATTTTGATTTGGATAGCTGCGTTGAGTCGGTGATAGAAATGACAGCGCATTTGGCAGAGGAAAAAAGTATTGAATTGAATATTTTAGTTGACAGTTCAGTGCCGAGAAAGTTGGTGGGCGACTCTGGCCGATTGAAGCAAGTTTTGCTGAATTTGGCGGGGAATGCCATAAAATTTACCGATCGCGGTCAAGTTCTAGTTCACGTAACTGTGAAACAGGGCAACCGACTGGCAGACGGTAGACAAGGGGCAAGATTGCTATTTTCGGTGCGGGATACTGGCATTGGAATTTCGGCAGAAGGGCAAACAAAGCTGTTCCAATCTTTTTCTCAGGTAGACGATTCTCCTACTAGGCCTTACGGCGGAACGGGTTTGGGTTTGGCTATTTGCAAGCAGTTAGTGGAGATGATGGGAGGCGAGATTGGAATTCGCAGTTTGCTAGGCAGCGGTTCGACTTTTTGGTTTACTGTACCTTTGGAAAAACAGTTGCAAGTTGAGCCTCAAGAGCCCGAACTTGCGGGCAAGAAGCTGTTAGTAGTCTCTGGAAGCGCTTTGAGGAGGGCAGCAGTGCGATCGCTCGCTCAAAGTTGGGGTGCCCGCTGCGACGAGGCAGAAACTGCTGCTGAGGCTTTGAGTTGGTTGAACAAAGCCCAGGGCAGGATTTCTCAACATTCGGGGGAGGGGGAAAAAAGCTGGGATGTGGTGCTTGTGGACTTGCAAATGCCAGAGTTGGATGCGGAGGAATTTGCTAGGGAAGTGCGATCGACCTCGACAGTGGGCTCGTTAATCGCCATGACTGCTTTGCGGGAACAGCCGAACGCTGAAGCGCTTTGCAGTCAGGGTTTTAGCGGGTATTTGATCGAGCCGGTGCGGCCGAGCCGCCTGCTTGAGGCTGTGCTGGCACCGGTTAAGGGAACGAGAGAGTTTGGGAGGTTGGAGGCTGCTAATACTTACAAGTTGCCAGCAGTTAATTCTCAATATGTTACTCCCAATTCGCCGTCATCCTTGAGAATTTTGCTGGCGGAAGACCACCCGATCAATCAACAAGTGCTTGTCGAACAGTTGGCAGTTTTAGGCTATCACGCTGACTGCGTAGTCAACGGTCAAGAAGCGCTGGATTTGCTGGCAAAAAAAAGCTATGATTTAGTGCTGATGGACTGTCAAATGCCCGTACTTGACGGTTACAAAACGGCGCAAAAGTTGAGGGAAATCGAAGGAAGCGATCGGCATACTTTTGTGATGGCTTTAACTGCTCATGCTATGCCGGGGGAACGAGAAAAGTGTCTGGCGGCGGGGATGGACGATTATCTCAGCAAACCTGTAGATTTAGATGCTTTGGCGGCGGCGCTGAAAAAGTATGAAGCCCGAAATGTTCAGTTTGAAAATAAGTATGGAGTTAAAAGTATTAATTCGGAAAATAAATCTCAATTAGCAACAAGTTATACAGAAGTTTTGGAAAAAGCGCAGGTTGTGGCTGTGCCGGCACCAAGGGCGATCGCACTTCAAACTTGGGAAGATAGAGACTGCGACGGACTGTTCGACAAGAGCAGATTGGAGCAACTGGGACGAGTTAATATTAAATTGCCCGAGCGACTTTTGCAAGCTTTTGTGGCAGACGCGCAAGCTGATATGGCTGCTGCCAAAAGAGCCGTAGAAGCTAAAGATTGGCAAACTGTGGAATATCAAGCACACCGTCTCAAGGGAACTTCGGCTAATGTGGGAGTTGCTCAGATGTCGAATTTAGCCGCACAATTGGAGCATCAAGCGCGAGGCATTCAATCTGAACCATCAGGGGGGAAATTGTCAAGTATTGAGAAGATTGAGAACATATTAGTGAGTTTGTCCAGTCATTTAGCCCGGGTTCAAGAATTTGTGGAAACTCGAATGTTTTGTTAATGTTTAAGTCTGTTTTTGGTTGGGAGATACGTCGGCGATTAAAATCGCCACTCCTACACCAACTATCGTCCCTCTCTAAGAGACTAAGACATAAATTAGGCAATTGAAATTGCCACTACATCAACTATCTTCCTTTTCTCAAGGACTAAAAAATAAATTCTTTCTGTCTTCCTTCATTCTGTGTCCTCTGCTTTATCTGCGGTTAATTAAAAAATAATTAATTTAGCTATGAATTACGATACCAGTAAAAACTCTATTTTAGAGAGCAATTCATTAGAAAATAATGGAGAAATGCTAACCCCTTTGATGATGTTTGCTCGGGAACTTTTATTGTATGAAAACGAGGCTATTTCTGAGCAAGATTATGTAAAGGCTGTGCCGCCCCCGCCCGACAAAATCAATGATTTTTGTGTTGACAATCTTGTGGCAAAAGTGGCTCGCTGCTGTCGGGAAAGCAAGGTTGGAAAAAAATTACCTACGGCTTTTTACGTTCATGTTTCTGCTTTGCAAGCACTCAACCCTGTCCTCGGAATCTACGAAAAGTGTGCCAGACGCACTCTCGAAAATATTGATGAAGCAACTTTAGTTAAATTTTCACTCCATCAACCTAAAATATCTTATCTTTTTTACCCTGATTTCGATACAGATGCTCACCCTGCTTTGCAAACCAGCCTCCAAATTAATCTGGAAACAGGGGAAGTTAAATATTTCGATTACAGCAACAGCGAAAATCCCCCGGTTTTGCACCGCAAGGAAACTTTTGTAGCTGCGGATTATCCGAATTACGAAAAGTTTTCTCGACTCACTCGCAGCGAGGAAGGATGGGGACTGCTTGACAATACTAGCGTTATCGGCACTCGCGAGGGTTGGCTCAAATATTTGGGATATTGCGGTGTGGAAATTCAAGATCATGCTGTTGTCGAGCGTTTGAAACAGGAGAATAGCGACCTTTCAATTCCTAAAATCGAGCGACACAAAGCTGCGATGGTACGCCACTCTCTTTCTAAACCTTTGCGTTTGGTTTTAGAAGCTGATTTAGCAATCGATGGGACGACTTTTTTTGATTACGGTTGCGGTTACGGCGGCGATGTTAAATATATTGCACAAGAGGGTTATGCTATTTCTGGTTGGGACCCATACTATCAGCCGGATACTCCGCGAACTTGTGCGGATATTGTGAATATTGGTTATGTGATTAATGTAATTGAATCTTTGGCGGAACGCCGAGAAGCGTTGCTGAATGCTTGGGGATTAACTAAGAATTTATTAGTTGTAGCGGCTCAAGTTTTGATTGATGATAGCGCTAGAGGTCAAATTGCTTATGGGGATGGGGTGATTACTTCTCGAAATACTTTTCAGAAGTATTACGAACAAGAAGAGTTGAAGGTTTATATCGACCAAGTTTTGAGTGTTGATGCAATTCCTGTGGCTTTGGGGATTTATTTTGTGTTTCGGGATGCTGCGGAGGGTGAAAGTTTTCGTGCTTCTCGGTTTCGATCGCACTTATCAACTCCCAGAGTTCGATCGCAAGTTAAGCGGTTTGAGGATTATGCGGAAATGCTGGCTCCTTTGATGGCTTTTGTGAGCGATCGGGGCCGCCTTCCGGTTAAAGGCGAATTAGCGGAAGAATCGCCAATTAAGGAGGAATTTCACAGTTTTAATCGCGCTTGGAGGGTGATTTTGCAAGCAACGGATGCGGATGATTGGGAGACAATCGCCGACAAACGCCGCCAAGATTTGCTGGTATATCTCGCTCTCAACGGTTTGGGCGATCGACCTTCAATCCGCCGACTCCCGGCTCAAATCCGCAACGACATCAAAGGTTTGTTTGACAATTATCAAAAAGCTTGCACTTTGGCTGATTTAATGCTATATAGTTTGGGCAAAGCTGATATTGTTGCGGATTGCTGCGAAGATAGTGCGATCGGCTACAAACAGCCCGGTTCCCTTTCAGTGCACGTCTCTGCTTTAGAAGAACTAGACCCTTTACTCCGGCTCTACGAAGGCTGCGCTAACCGCACAATTGGCAGACTTGACGGCGCGACAATCATCAAATTTTACGCTCGCAAACCTCAAATTTCCTATTTATTTTATCCCGATTTTGACACTAACCCGCATCCAGCCCTCCACACAGCTATGCACATAGATTTACGCAACCTTTCTGTCAGCTATCAAGACTATTCTGATGTGTACAATCCGCCCATTTTAGTTAGAAAAGAAGCTTTTGTTACTGCTAGTTATCCCCATTATGACAAGTTTGCGAAACTCACCCGCCAAGAAGAAAAATTAGGGATTCTAGATCGTGGCGCAGTTAAAAAGCACCGGGAATGGGTGAAGTGTTTGGAGGAAAATTGCGTTAAAATTAAGGATCATAAGTTGTTTTGGCGATCGAATGCTGACCCAGAAAAATTGAAAATGCTGCAAAAAGCTGCCTCGGAACGTCAGCAGAAAAAGATTGAGGTTAATGGGGAAAAGATTCAACAAACCGCAGAGAGCGCAGAGGGTACAGAGGATGGAAAGGTTAGTGGCGAAGAACACAGTTGAAATTTGTTGTTAAGGTGTTTACAATTGAGGCAGCGTTCCTAGCGGTTGACATGGAAGAATACTTGAAAGTGAGTGAAGTTATTGATTGGCAGCATCCTGAAATTATGGAATTTGCTAAACAAATCGCATCGGGATATGAGACACCAACGGCGATAGCTAAGGCTTGCTTTGAGTGGGTGCGAGATGAAATTCGTCACAGTTATGACTATCAAATGAGTCCTGTGACCTGTAGAGCTTCAGATGTACTTCAGCACAAAACAGGGTATTGCTATGCGAAAAGTCACTTGTTAGCAGCGTTACTAAGAGCAAATGAAATTCCAGCAGGTCTTTGCTACCAGCGGTTGAGTATTGATGACAAGGGTGCGCCGTATAGTTTGCACGGTTTCAATGCCATCCATTTACCTGAAGTTGGTTGGTATCGAGTTGATGCAAGAGGTAACAAAGAAGGAGTCAACGCTCAGTTCACCCCGCCCCAAGAGCAATTAGCATTCAAGATTCAGTTTTCCGAAGAGGCAGATTTTCCAGCCATATTCTCAGAGCCGCTTCAAGTCGTTATAGAAGCATTGCAAGCACAGAAAACATGGGATGATATGCTTCGTAATCTCCCAGACATTTCGTTGGAGTCCGCGAAGAGTTATGGTCTGCTATGATACACATCGAATCCTGCTTTGGGCAGGCGCAGCGTTTTGAATTGTTCGCGGGGCAAAAGAGCCGCAACATTCGTCTTTATGAGCGGCTCGGATACAAGCTATTCAAGAGTGAAAAAATAAACAAACCCCTGTCGTTCGCGTTCATGCAGAAACAGTGAAAAGCCCCAACAAGCAGCACAGGCTGCGACAGTAGTTTGAAAACGATCGTTTTTTGTGAATAACGTATTGACATTGTAAATACATTTTACCTATACTAGGGAGCATGAATGTATACTTCGTGCTCAATGGCATTACCTTTGTATGGGATGACTCAAAAGCGCGGATCAATCCCACAAATCATGATGGGGTTACTTTTCAACAAGCTGCTGAATGCTTCTTTGACCCATTTCTAGTTGTCGTTGATGCCAGCCGCAATGAGGAAGCGCGTGATGCTGTGATTGGGCTAGATAGTCGGTGGAATCTACTGTATGTGGTTCACATTGAGCGTGAAGAGAATGTCATTCGGATTATTTCAGCACGTAAAGCAACTCGTCAGGAGAGGGCAGAGTATGAAGATTGAAGCATTAAAGCAGCGATTAAACCGCAACCGTCCAATGACTAGCGTAACGATCCGTATGCCCGAAGATGTTGTGGAAGATCTAAAGAAAGTTGCACCATTGTTGGGTTTTTCGGGTTATCAGCCATTAATTCGTGCTTATATCGGTCAAGGTTTGCGCGTTGATTTAGAACGATTTGAAAGCGAGACAGTAACAGCCTTAGTAGCAAGTTTGAAGCGTCGAGGTGTCAGCGATGCAGTGATTGATGAGGCATTAAACGAAGTCCTTCGTGCTGAGTCCTGTTAATTGTGTCTAGCCAGCAGTAACGGAGGACACGGCAATGCCGTTTCCCTACCCCAAAATAATCGTAGCACGGGCAAGGACTCCCAGCCATAATGCTCGCGAGAGATGTAACTACCGCCCGATTAATTGTAGGGACACGGCAATGCCGTGTCCCTACCCGTAGCATCAAGCAAACTTAATTTTCAAATAATCATCCTCCATCTTCGCCCCCGAAGGTTGCAGCGCCGCTAAAGCTTGCGGCAACACCAAATTACGGCGGTGATTCCCAATCCGAACATTCAACTCATCTCCCGTTTTGCTCAACTGGATCTGATCCTTAGCAATTCCGGGCAAATACAGTTCAAGACTATATTGATTGTTTTCCTGCACGATCTTAATCGTATTTTCTTTGTAATAAACTTGACTTGGGTCTTCGTCTTTGTAAAGCGTTTCTTTCAACCGTTCCAAAGCTGGCAAACCGCACATTTCTTCGGAATAAAGCGGCACTTCCTTAACTGGCAGCGGCATGAAATCTGAGTGAATTTCCTGACGGTACTGCTCCTGGCTTTCTTTCCACCTTTTGAAAAATGGGTCGGTTACTTCTGCGGGAATTATCCGGTTAGCTACTACTAAATCTGTGGCTACATTGTACAAACTCAAATAGGCATGAGCGCGCAGAGACTCTTTAATTACCATTTTTTCTGGATTGGTAACTAACCTTACCGAAGTGACAGTATTGTCAGTTAAAACCTTTTCCAAAGCTTCGATTTGTTCGTAAAATTCGTAAGGTGCATCCATCACCTCTTTGTCTGGCAAAGAAAAACCCGCAATCGGTCTAAAAATAGGTTCAACTAAAGGTCGAAGGGCGGCTGATATCCCTTGCAGCGGCTTGTAAAATTTTCTCATGTACCAGCCGCCAACTTCCGGCAAGCTTAGCAGTCTTAATGCTGTGCCAGTCGGAGCAGAATCGATAATTAAAACATCAAATTCGCCTTCGTCGTAATGCCGCTTCATTCGCACTAAACCGAAGATTTCATCCATTCCTGGCAAGATGGCTAATTCTTCAGCTTGCACCCCTTCGAGCCCCTGCGCTCGCAAGACTTGAGTAATGTAGCGCTTAACGGCTCCCCAATTGCCTTCTAATTCCCTGAGAGCGTCTAATTCTGCTCCCCACAAATTCGGTTTCACCAGCCGCGAATCGTGCCCGAGTTCCATGTCGAAGCTGTCGGCTAAGGAGTGGGCAGGATCTGTGCTCAGCACTAGGGTTTTGTATCCTAATTCGGCACACCGCAGCCCTGTCGCGGCGGCTACGGATGTTTTGCCGACGCCGCCTTTTCCGGTCATTAATATTAAGCGCATTGATTGTTTAGCTCGCCTGAAAGTAATTTACTCTTATATTGTAACGGAATGTAACGGAAATTAATTTAACAGAACTGATGCACAGGGGCCCTGCGGTAGGGTGCGGTATAAGCACCTTACTCAAAGGGGTTACTCTCATTCCCCATCTAAAATCTAAAATCTAAAATCTAAAATTTAAAATGGTATTACCAGTTGTTTGAGCACGTCTAGCCGCGAACAGTTCCAGTAATCGATGTGGGAAACGATTAAACCGTCATTGTTGACTTTAAGTTCGCTCCTACCGGCGATCGCCATTTTCGGTTTCCAAGGTAGCGGTGCGATCCAGCTCAGAGTCCAGCGAGTTTCGATAGTATCTCCCGACTGGGAAATGCCGTGCAAATCGAGTTTAATTTGTTTAAAAACAGTCCCCATAAACCCGATCATTTTGCGGTAGCGTTCGACTCCTGTAAATCGATTCACTGGGTCTTCAAAATAAACATCTTTTGCGTAAATGTTGTAAGTCTGATTTTCGGGGAATCTTTGATAATCGTCTTTGAGAATTTCAATAATGTCCATTATGATTAGATATTTGCCTTAAATTATTATAATATAGTTTATACTTGCTTGAGAAAAGGCGGACAACTTATGATCGACCTCTACACTTTTACCACACCAAACGGCCGCAAAGTCTCGATCATGCTCGAAGAAATAGGTTTACCCTACAGCGTGCACGTCATTGACATCACAAAAAACGACCAATTTAGCCCCGAGTTCATCGCCATCAACCCCAACAGCAAAATTCCGGCTATAGTTGATCGAGATAACGGCATCACCGTCTTCGAGTCCGGCGCTATTCTGATCTATCTTGCCGAAAAAAGTGGCAGATTTCTGCCCACCGACAAACAAAAATACTTTCAAGTTATGGAGTGGCTGATGTTTCAAATGGCCAGCGTCGGCCCGATGTTTGGTCAGCTAAACCACTTCAAACGCTTTGCACCCGAACAAATTCCCTATGCGATCGGGCGCTACGAAAAAGAAACATTGCGCATCTACGGAGTATTAGACACTCAACTAGCAAAATACGAATACATCTGCGGCGACTATTCGATCGCCGACATTGCTACCTATCCCTGGGTTGCTATTTACGAATTTCAAGGACTAACCCTCGACAACCACCCCCACCTTAAACGTTGGGTAGAAACCGTGCAGAAGCGTCCCGCCGTTGAGCGCGGAATGGCTGTTCCATCATTATAAACCCCGCATCTAAATTGTATTTTCGGGAGGGCGTCCGGCCCACCCCACAAAGCAAGTTTACTGGTTGTGGAACGGGCTTCTAGCCCGTTCAAAAAAAGCCCACAAACTCAATCGGCGAAATGCTTAATAATCGCCTCAGCAAACTCCGAACACTTCAACTCAGGCACCGGCGGCTCCATCAACCTCGCCAAATCGTAAGTAACTTCACCGTTAGAAATTGCCGCTCCCAAACCCTTCTTAATCAAATCTGCGGCTTCTTGCCATCCCATGTATTCTAACATCATCACCCCGGACAAAATCAGGGAACCGGGATTGACTTTATCCAAACCCGCGTGTTTCGGTGCAGTGCCGTGAGTTGCCTCGAAAACAGCACATTCATCACCAATATTCGCGCCGGGCCCCATGCCCAATCCGCCGACAATTGCTGCCGCCGCATCGGACAAATAATCCCCGTTCAAATTCATCGTCGCCAAAATCGAATATTCGCCCGGTCGAGTTTGAATTTGTTGGAAAATACTGTCAGCAATTCGGTCGTTGACCATAATCTTTTCTTTCCACTGACCGCTGCCGTGACTGGCCCAAATTGCAAACAAAACGTCGGCAACTTCTTGACGAATTCTAGCTTGTTTTTCTGGAGTCAAAGCATCGTATCCCGGATCTATTAGGCGGGCATTGTCTTCCAAGCTAATGTCGGGATTTTGTTCTTTGTTGTCGAGAACCCAAGACTCTCTTTCAGTCACGCACTGAGCGCGATATTCGGTGGTTGCCAGTTCGTAACCCCAATCTCGGAAAGCTCCTTCGGTGTATTTCATGATGTTGCCTTTGTGCACCAAAGTCACTTGCTGCTTGTCTTTAGGCAACCGCAAAGCGTGGGCGATGGCGCGCCGCACTAAACGTTGAGAACCGCTTTTGCTAATTGGTTTAATTCCTATTCCTGAATCGAGGCGAATTTGTTTTTTGCCGTGTTCGGGTGTTGCCGGAATCAACTCATTATTGAGGAATTCAATCAATTTTTTGCCGATTTCGCTGCCTTTGGGCCATTCAATTCCCAGGTAAATATCTTCTGTATTTTCCCGGTAAATAATTACGTCTAGCAGTTCAGGAGTTTTGTGCAGCGATGGTGTTCCAGCATAATATTTGCAGGGTCGCACGCAGGCGTAAAGGTCAAAGATTTGCCGCAAAGCTACGTTTAGCGATCGAATGCCGCCTCCAATTGGGGTTGTCAGCGGCCCTTTGATGGCGACTCCGTACTCTTTGATGGCGTCTAAGGAATCCTGCGGCAAATATTGGTAAGTGCCGTAGACATCGCAAGCTTCGTCGCCTACATATATTTTGAACCAGTTAATTTTCCGCTTGCCGCCGTAAGCTGTTTCTACCGCAGCATCCATGACTTTCTGGGATGCTGGCCACAAGTCCACACCCGTACCGTCACCGCGAATGAAGGGAATAATCGGGTCATCGGGGACGATCGGCGAACCGTCTTTGAAAGTAATTTTAGAACCAGTTGTCGGGGCTACAATCTTTTCGTACATATCTTAACAGCGCGGATAGCAATGCTCCCTATTTTGCCACGATTATCTGCCTAAACCTCAAACACGCCTAAATATTTGTATAAATTTAAGTTGGATTTTTGGGCGATGGGCTGGCCGTCACTGTGACTTTTGGGCGAGCGTAAATTTAAAAGTAACTTTAAAAACGTAGCAAATATAGCAGAAGTTTCTATCAAATATGCCTCTCTATCTTTCAGCCCTAAAGTTGGGAAGATGCTAGAAGCGAGTCAGTGGATTTTAGATTTTAGATTTTAGATTTTAGATTTACTCCACAGATTCATCTGGGAGCTTGAAGTCGGGTCTAAAACTTGGGGCCGCTCACGAATCCTGTAGGAAACTTGTCTTCGTTTTTGAGATGGGTCAAAGTGGATTTTAGATTTTAGATTTTAGATTTTAGATTTACTTCACAGATTCATCTGGGATTTTGAACCAGGGTCTAAAATTTGGGGTCGCTCACGAATCCTGTAGGAAACTTGTCTTCGTTTTTGGGCGGGGTCAAAATGGTGATTGTCGCCGCAGATGAAAGCGAATCAACGCAGATTGTTTCCACAAAATTTGCATTTATTTGCGATATTTTTCCTTCTGCATATTCTTTTTGACAACCCACAAAATAAACCAAATGACAATACTCACCACAACTATTTTGGAAACAGGGCCCAGATAATCATCGACAAGTCCATAATTTTCCCCGAGTTTATATCCGGCAAAAGTCAGGAAACTCACCCACAAAAGAGTGCCGGCTGTTGAGTAAAGTAAAAAAGGAATTAAACGCATATTGTTGATGCCAGCGGGCAGGGAAATCAGGGTGCGAACTCCCGGTACGAGGCGACACAAAAACACGGCTTTGTTGCCGTGTCTGTTAAACCATCTATTCGCTTTGTCAATATCGGCGCCCGATACAGTGATCCATTTGCCGTATTTGTCGGCTAAATTCCTCAAGCGTTCTTCGCTCAATAATTTACCCGCATAGTACCAAGGAATCGCCCCCAGAACTGTACCGATTACCCCTGCTGCGATCGCCGGTGAAAACTCCATTCCGCCCTTGAATACCGTGAATCCTGCCAGAGGCATAATCAATTCTGAGGGTATGGGGGGGAAAAGGTTTTCCAAAAACATCAACAGGCCAATTCCGAGATAACCCATCGACTGCATTGTGTTAGTTATCCATTCAACCATTTTGATTTAATAATTGGTAATAGGTATAGCAGAAGGAAGTTCGGCAACGGATTATGTAACGGATGTCAGGAAGACCGAATGCCGAAGTTGGAAGAAGAAAGTTTATGAAGTAGGGAGACGGCATTGCCGTGTCCCTACGGTGGGGATCGATCGAGCGATGATTAAGTGCCCGAAGTCCAAGAGTTGGTGTACTCAATTTGATCGGCAGTCAAGGTATCAATGTGAATACCCATTGCTTCCAATTTGAGACGGGCAATTTCTTTGTCAACTTCCACGGGGATTGAGTGAATACCAGGCTCTAGTTTGCCTTTGTTCGTAACCAGATATTCGCAGGCTAAAGCTTGGTTAGCAAAGCTCATATCCATGACGGCGCTGGGGTGTCCTTCGGCTGCTGCCAAGTTGATCAAACGGCCTTCGCCCAACACAATAATCGACTTGCCATTATTGAGGTGATATTCTTGAGTGAAAGACCGGACTGTTTTCACGTCGGTGCTTTTTTCGCCGAGGGATTTGAGGTCAATTTCAATGTCGAAGTGACCGGAATTGCAAACAATTGCGCCGTCTTTCATTGTCTCGAAATGTTCGGCACGAATGACGTGTTTGTTGCCGGTAACGGTAATGAATATATCTCCGACTGTTGCTGCTTCGTCCATCGGCATGACGCGGAAACCGTCCATCACTGCTTCGATCGCCCGAATCGGATCGATTTCGGTGACAATTACGTTAGCGCCCATGCCGCGGGCGCGCAGTGCCGTGCCTTTGCCGCACCAACCGTAACCTGCAACCACAATATTTTTACCGGCTAACAAAATATTGGTAGCGCGGATAATGCCGTCTAGGGTAGATTGACCGGTGCCGTAGCGGTTGTCGAAAAAGTGCTTGGTGTCGGCGTCGTTGACGTTCATTGCGGGGAAAGTCAGCACACCGTCTTTCAACATTGCTCGCAGGCGCACGATGCCTGTGGTAGTTTCTTCGGTAGTTCCGATTAAGTCGGAAATTTGGTTCGGGCGGTGCTGGATCAGGGCAGCTACCACGTCGCTGCCGTCGTCGATGATAATATTGGGGCGGTGGTCTAGGGCTGTGTAGACGTGACGTTCGTAGGTAGCCGCGTCTTCTCCTTTGAGGGCGAAGACGGAAATGCCGTAGTCTTGAACTAAGCAAGCCGCTACGTCATCTTGAGTGCTCAAGGGGTTGCTGGCGATCAGTACGGCGTCGCCACCGCCGAGTTTGATGGCGATTGCCAAATGAGCGGTTTCTGTGGTTACGTGGCAGCAAGCAGCCAAGCGAATGCCAGCGAAAGGCTTTTCTTTAGCGAAGCGTTCTTGAATTTGCCGCAAAACGGGCATTTCCCGGCCGGCCCACTCGATGCGTTGCTTTCCCAAGGGGGCGAGGGACAAGTCTTTGACTTCGTGTTTAATCTTGACGGATGTAGCAACCATGTATGTTATTTCTGAGAAATCATCAAACTTTGTTAGTTTTAGCAGATTAAGCCATCGGCGGGCAAGTGCTGTGATTTTACTCGATCGGGGGCGGCGAGGCTAATCTTAAATTTTGATTGTGTTCGATCGATTAGCGAGCGAGTCTATGGAGTCACCCGCACAGCGAGAGTCAAACATTCCTGTCGGGCGAGCGATCTCAATCTTTTGTGTTAGCGTGGCGTTCTTGAATTATTTGACACTCTCACTGGGGGGGCTGAAAGTTCGATCGTCTGCGTGATTGCGTTCCCGGCTTTGCGTCCGGGAGATATTATCGGTTTGTTAGGACTGGGTTCAGTAGCTATTAGTTTCGCCTTCCAAGATATCTTCAAAAAATTTTTAGCGGGAATATTGCTGCTGTTGCACGAACCGTTTCAATTGGGAGATCAGATAATTTTAGAAGGCTTTGAAGGTACTGTTGAAAAGATTTCGATGCGTTTAACTCAAATTCTGAGCGCTCGGGGAGAGCGAGTTATCATGCCCAATGCGATCGTATTTACCAATTCTGTGGGGGTACTAACAGCCCTGCCACACAGGCGAACAGACCTGCCTTTAATTTTAGCCTGCGATACCGACCTTCTCTAGTAATTGAAACCTTGTTTAAAGCTATTTCCGAAGTCGAAGGCGTTTTGTCGCCACCAACTCCGGAAGTTGATAATTCAAGCATTAACGATGGTTCTTTGCATCTTATTGTCGGCTATTGGACGCTGCCGGAACAAGCACAGGTGGGACGGACAAAAACCAGGGCTGTGGTGATGATTAAAGTAGCGTGCGTCCGGGCCGACATTAAAATTCCTCAACCCGTACCAGTGACTTTGTACGATCGAACTTTTGACCGTGAGTGAGTTTTGAATTTTGAGTTGGGAGAGGGCGAGACTGGGAGAGTCGGAGAGTGGGAAAAATGCTCTTTCTCCCCTCGGACTTCTTCCCCCTTGACTTCTTCCCTCAACATCCATCCCTTAAATCCGTTAAATCCCGTACACTGGTTCGTTGCCGAACTTCCCTCTGACTTCTGGCATCTGACTTTTCAAATCAAGCAAAAGGCGAGCCGATGTTATATTAGCGCGCCTCCAAATTGTATTCTATTTTGCCAAACGAAATTGAGCAGATTGTTGCAGTTGAAAAAATCAGGAAGCCGTCTTGCTAGCGCGGCGGCGGCGGGCTGCAACCAAGCCACCCAAACCGAGAGCCAAACCAGTCATTGTCATTGGTTCGGGAACTGCTTCTGCGCTCACTGCGAAGTCTTGGAAGTCTGCGTCGTTGCTGTTACCGCGATCGTCGAAGGAGATTAGCGTGCCTCCATTAAACAGAGAACCTGTTCCGTTTGTGAATTGTCCGGCAGCTTGGAAGACGTTCGTTGTTTCTTTGCCGAGTGCGTTCCACAGTTCCGATTGCCCGCCAAACACGGCTAGCTGGGTGTTGGAGTTCAAGGCTGAGCTTGAGTAGACAGTGCCATCGTCGCCGCTGTCGAGTCCCAAAGTATAAATTTGATTTGCCAGGAATGTGAATACTGCCGAGCCAGAACCCGTGACTGTATTGCCCAGAGTTCCTTTCCATTCGTTTTCCCACTCGTTGTCTGAGGATTTAGTTTCCGAAAACAGGTTGGCCACTTTAGAGATCGCCGAGTCATTCACAGTGTAGATTCCCAAAGAGGATTGGTACATACCGTGAGATTCTTTGAACTTAAAGGTGACACTTGTATCTTGCTGGAATGAGATGCCGTTGGTACCAAAGGAGAATGCGTGAGCTGGAGCTGCGGCGCCCAACATAGCTGTGGCGGCTGCGGTAGCTGTTAGGGCGGATAATAGTTTGGTATTCATAATCTGTTCCTTTTTCGATAGGCTCTTAATAATTTCATTATGCGATACTTTTTTGTATTTTTGGCACTTTATGTAATTTTTGACATATTCTTTACCCAGCCTTTACACATCCTTCACAAATGCTGTCGATCGCATCGGCTTGCAGGGCGAGCGAACCCTCAAAATACACACAAATAATTATACAAATTGTGGCTTTAAACCTTGCAGTCGCCGGCATGGGAGCGTCCAGCAACTAAACTGATTTGGAGCGGGCTTACGCTAATTTTTTATTTTATTCTCAAGTCTAAATCCTCAATAACAAACACTTAAGTATATATACGGTGATATTTTTGCCCGCTGACAGGTAGAGAAGTTTTATATTAACCCGAAACTGGGAATATTTGTTTTTTGGGACTTGCGTATGAAAGTTAAAGTAGTTTATCTATCGGGTAAATTACGTACAAACTGCGATCTTTGGGTTTACGTCTTTAGGTTAAATTAAATAGATCCAGCGCCCCGATCCCTCCCAAAGATACGATCGACTATATGGGATGGGAGCAGATTGAAGCGGTACAAGAGCGGATTGCTCCTTAACAAATACCGTATATAGAAGCTCTGGGCAAGTCCTTGCTCCCGATCGACCGCATCAAAACAAACCGCTGTAGCGTTCCTCGGCCCAAGGTTCGCCCCGCTGGTGGTAGCCGTTGCGTTCCCAAAAACCGAGTTCTTCGGTTTCGGTAAACTCCAAGCCGTTAATCCATTTAGCGCTTTTCCAAGCGTACAAGTGCGGAACTACCAGCCGCATCGGGCCGCCGTGGTCTGGGGATAGAGGTTCGCCGAAGAGGGTGTGGGCGAAAAAGTTTTCTTCTCGGAGGAAGTCGGCGATCGCAATGTTAGTGGTGTAGCCGCCGTAGCAGTGTTCCAGGACGTGCAAAGCTTTCGGATCGACTTCTATGTAGTTCATAAAATCTGTGACTTTGACTCCCGTCCACTGCACGTCGAGTTTTGACCACCGGGTGACGCAGTGAAAATCCGCAGTAAAGTTACTTTGGGGCATGGCCTGGAAGTCCGACCAAGTGAAGGTTTTTGGTTTTGCCAATCCCCAGACTTTAAATTCCCAACTGTCGATGCTGACCGAGGGTGTATCGCCGTAGGTCAGCACGGGAAAGCCGTTGGCGAGGTGTTGACCCGGGGGGACGCGATCGCTGTTTTCTGATTCTGGCTTGCGAAAAAATTTGCCCAGCATTGATTCACGCTCTACAGTAACTGCCTGCAATCCTCACTATAACTTGCAGATATGGGCGCATCGCAATTAATCTCAAGGTAGAAAGCAAAAGCACTTCTGCCGAAATAAAAATTCCCAAATCCTGCCGGATGCCAACCTACTTCTGCCTTTAGAGAGATGCGAAGCTAAAAATTACAAAATATATCACCCCAGAGTATTAATTTGTTAATCTTAAATCATATCGCAATTAATGGTGCATTTCCGAATCTTTGATGTATTGTAAATTATGCTGAGATGCCATATGTAAAAAAATTGATGGGGTAAAAATCATGTTCACAACTTGCTTGATTCCGTTGGCGGTCTGCTTTATTGCTTGGTTGGTGGCTGTGGGGACTGACAACAGAACGCTAGACGGAATTCCGGCTCCCATAGCTGCAATTATTGGAGTGTGTTCGTTAATTTGGTTTGTGGCGGTGTGTCCTTGGCCTGTTGAACTCGCTCTAGTCTTGGCGGTGGTGGTTTTGGGCAAAGCTTACCTGCAAAAAATCTTGAACGTTGGCTGAATTTTCAGGGCTAGCGCTTAAGACAGTTGCGGGAGCGCGATCGGCTGCTGCTACCTTGTTGAGATTTTCGCAATTTGTCTGACTATGTTCTCAGATGGGGTCGCCAAAGCGGAAGCAACCCCAGCATTGGTGAAATTCAATTTAGATATTTCGGTTAAAAATTAGAACATAAAAATCGACAGAAAAACCCAGTTTATCTAAGATAAACCGGGTTTGTGGGAGGCTAAAATTTTCACAAATCCCGCAAGACTTGCTTAGGAATTAGGCACTCGGAACCGAAGAAACCGGGTTTCTGAGTCGAGGAGTGTGGCTGTATGTGCGTCAAATGGCGAGCTGTTAAATTGGCAAGCGATTGATATCTTTATTAGAACCAACTACTACCATCGCCTCGCCCTTTTTCAAGCGTTCGTTTGGCTGCGGATTGATCTCGAACTTGTCGGCGCGACCGACTGCTAGCAAGTTCAAACCGTACCTGCGCCGGAGATCCAATTCCGAGATGGTTTTACCGTCAAACTTTTCAGGAACGAGCAACTCAACGATGCTGTGATCTGGGTCGAGGTCAAAGCGTTCTAAAATGCTGGGTTGTGTAAGAATTCGGGCTAAAGAGCAGCCCATTTCTCGTTCGGGAAAAACTACATGATCTGCGCCGACTTTTTTCAACAGTTTTAAGTGAGTTTCCGAAGAAGCTTTGGCTATTACGTGAGTTACGCCGCCTTCCTTAAGATTTAGGGTGGTGGTAATGCTTTCTGCTAGGTAATTGCCGATCGCAACAATCACTGTTTCAAATTCAAATATACCCGCTTCCGCAAGAGCGCTAGGCTCTGTAGAATCTAACTGCACAACGTGAGCAGCAATACGATCGGTCAAAGCTTGAGTTACTTTTTTTTCATCGGTGTCAACTCCCAAGACTTCGTAACCCAAGCCGTGCAGAGTCGAACACACAGCTTTGCCGAAGCGTCCCAAACCAATAACTGCAAACTGCTTGTTTTCGGCGCGCAAAGTCCGAAAAAAATTTAAAGATGACAGGTTCACTGAATATCCAGCGCTGAGCGTCTTGCTGTTTAAATTTTAGCAGACACAGCGCCGCCTCCTTTTGATTTTTGGGTAAGTAGTAAAAGTTGATTTGGGTTGTCACCCATTGTTTAGATTATCAGCAACGAGGCAGGATTTTTTTATCCGACTAACAAACTTTCCTCAGCATACTTAAAAGACCTGGGTTTTGGGTCGCCGAAGGCAGCACTCATCAGCAGCAACACGCCAACCCGACCTACATACATTGTAGCAATCAAAACCAACTTACCGATCGCTGAAATCTTGGCTGTAATTCCTGTGGAAAGACCGACCGTGGCAAAGGCTGAAACTGCCTCAAGCAGCGCTGCGATAAATTCTACTTGGGGATTGGTCATCTCAATTAAAATTGCAGATGTGAACGCGACCAACAGGGAACCGAAGACTACGCTAATGGTTTTCAGAATCATTGCTGGCGGGATTTGGCGCTGATAGCACTCCACATCTTCCTGGCCTTCGAGAACTGCTGCGGTACAGCAAAATAATATCCGAAAAGTTGTGGTTTTGATGCCACCGCCGGTGCTGCCGGGACCTGCGCCGATAAACATCAGCGCAACGGTCAGAAATAACCCGGCTTCGCTCATTTTGCCAATGTCAATTGTATTGAATCCCGCCGTGCGGGGAGTAACAGATTGAAACCAAGCTGCCATCAATTTTTGAGGAAAATTGAGAGGACCGAAAGTTGCTGGGTTGTTGTATTCCAGCACCAAAAAAGCTAGGGTTCCTAAAATTAAAAGAACAGCAGTTGTACTGGTAACGACTTTGAAATTCAGGGAAAAAACTGTGCAAATAGGGCTTTTGTTGAAGCGATCGCGCAGCCACAGGTACATTTCCATAATTACTTGATAACCGATTCCCCCAAATATGATTAAACCGCTGACTGTGAAGTTAATCACAGGCGAATTGATGTACTGGATTAAATTATCTGAATACAGGCTGAAACCAGCATTGTTAAAGGCATTAACGCTGTGAAATATAGCAGACCACACACCGTCTTTAAATCCGTATTGGGGGACGAAAACCGTCATCAGCAAAAACACTCCTGTTAATTCAAACAAAAGCGTTGTTGCTAGAATTGACTGCACGAGTTGTACTACGCCGGCTAGCCCGGATTTGTCGAGAGATTGTTGCAGGGCAATTTTGTCTTTCAAGCAAAAGCGGCGACCCAATAACAGCAGCAAGAAAGTCGTGGCTGTCATGTAGCCCAAGCCTCCTATTTGCACCAGTAAAACGAGGCACAGTTGCCCCCAAAAAGAGTAATATTTTCCGACATCCACAACCGACAAGCCGGTGACGCAGACAGCGGAAGTAGAGGTAAACAGTGCTGTTATTGGATCGCTCCAAGTTCCATCAATTGTGGAAAAGGGCATCATCAGTAGTAGAGTACCTGCGAGGATGACGGCGAGAAAGCCCAAAGCAATGGTTCGCGAGACAGTCATTCGATTTTAGATTTTAGATTTTAGATTTTAGATTTTAGAGGGAACCCACAAATCGATTTGAGATTTGAGGTTTGAGAGGGAAGCCACAAATCGATCGTCGGGCTTGAAATCAAGACATCTCTGTCTGGCGAGTGCCTGCGGTCGATCGAACTCAATCGCCAAATTCTATGACAACATCGGGAAAATAACGGTAGAATTCCTTTAATAACTTGCAATCCGGCGATGACATCAACACTTTACCAGCAAATTCAGCAACTTTACGACGCTTCTAGCGGTTTGTGGGAGCAGGTGTGGGGCGAACATATGCACCACGGTTACTACGGCCCGGATGGCAATTTGAAAAAAGAGCGCCGACAGGCTCAGATAGATTTGATAGAAGAACTGCTGGGCTGGGCTGGAGTTCCCTCAGAGAAGGCACTCTGTGAACCTTACCGCATTCTCGATGTCGGTTGCGGGATCGGCGGCAGCACGCTGTATTTGACCGAAAAGTTTAGTTCGATCGCTCAAAATAATTTAAAGTTGGATGGCGGGAGCGATCGTAATTTTAGCAGATCGCCCGAACCAAATAAAACGGGCGCTAGCGTTACAGCGACCGGGATTACTCTGAGTCCGGTACAGGCCGACAGAGCGACCGAACGCGCTAAAATTGCCGAGGCTCAAAGCAATGTCAATTTTTTGGTAGCCGATGCTTTGAATATGCCTTTTTCTGACGAGTCATTCGACTTGGTTTGGTCGCTCGAAAGTGGCGAACATATGCCCGACAAAATTAAGTTTTTGCAGGAATGCTGCCGCGTGCTCAAGCCGGGAGGAACTTTGATTTTGGCAACTTGGTGTCACCGCCCGGTGGGAGAAACGGCGGGAGAATTAACTGATGAAGAGAGAAAGGAATTGGCAGAAATTTACCGGGTTTATGCTTTGCCTTATGTGATTTCTTTGCCGGAATACGAGGAAATTGTTCGCAGTTTGCCTTTGACAAGTATTCGCACCGCTGATTGGTCAAAAGCTGTTGCTCCTTTTTGGGATGTTGTGATCGATTCTGCTTTGACTCCGAGCGCGATTTGGGGTTTGCTAACGAGCGGTTGGACGACTTTTCAAGCTGCACTTGCTCTCGGATTGATGAGCCGTGGATATCAGAGCGGATTGATTCGTTTCGGGCTGATTTGTGCTGTAAAATAACAGGGATAGATCGGAGAAGTTTTGAGTTTTGGCTTAAGGGGTAAGGTGTTCTTCGGAGCATGGGTGTCAACTTAAGATTAAACCTAGTATCAGTCTACTGTTTGACTATTAATCCCTCGCTCGCCCCTTAACTTGCCTCCTACTCACTTCCTACTCCCCTTAAAAAGGGAGAAGAGCGCTCAAAGTGAGTCTTCTTAAGGGGGATGCGAGAGGGAGCGATACTAGGTTATAAACGAGAGATATAAAGGGTTTTAGGCGATTCTTGACATGAATGAGTAAGGTGCGCAATGCGCACCCTACAGAATGTTATTTTTTTTGTGCGGGTGTGAGTTTTATGAGCAACGATTCGATTGGCAAGTCTTGGATTGATAAAAATGGCTCGGCTCCGCAAAGCTGGGTGAGGGCGTTTTGGGAGTTTTCTCGACCGCACACAATTGTGGGCACTAGCTTGAGTGTATTGGCTTTGTACGCGATCGCCCAAAGCGCGCGGCTGTTTGTGAATCCTGTATTTTTGCCCCTAGCTTTTGCCTGGTTGGCTTGCATTTGCGGCAATATTTATATTGTGGGATTGAACCAGTTAGAAGATGTTGAGATTGATAAAATTAATAAGCCGTATTTGCCGATCGCCTCGGGAGTGTTTTCTCGGAAAACCGGAGAATTAATTGTAATTGCCACGGGAATTCTAGCAATTTTGACGGCTGTTTTACAAGGCCCGTTTTTGCTGGCTACTGTTGGCGTTAGTTTGGCGATCGGGACTGCTTATTCTCTGCCGCCAATTCGGCTGAAGCGTTTTCCTTTTTGGGCGGCACTGTGCATTTTTACAGTGCGGGGCGCGATCGTAAATTTAGGGTTATTTTTGCACTTTAATTGGGTGTTGGGTTTGGGAACGGCGAAAAGCGCTTTTTCTGGCTGGAGTTTGAAGAGTGTGTCTTTTGCGATTCCTGCGGAAGTTTGGGTGCTGACGGTTTTTGTCGTGGTGTTTACGTTTGCGATCGCCATTTTTAAAGATATCCCCGACATGGAAGGGGACAAGCAATATAATATTACTACGTTTACGATTGAGCTGGGCAAGCCGGCAGTGTTTAATTTATCTCGCTGGGTGTTGACGGTTTGTTATTTGGGCGCGACTTTGGCGGGAGCGATCGTATTGTCTAATGTTAATTTAGTGTTTCTGGCAGTTTCTCATTTGGCGGCTTTGGGTTTGATGTGGTTTTGGAGCGCGAAAGTTGATTTGGACGATAAAATAGAAATTGCTGCATTTTATCAGTTTATCTGGAAGTTGTTTTTCTTAGAATATCTGATTTTTCCCGCAGCTTGTTTGTTGGGGTAGAAGGGGAAGAAGGAAGAAGGAAGAAGGAAGAAGGAAGAAGGAAGAAGGAAGAAGTAAGAAGTAAGAAGGAAGAAGGAAGAAGGAAGAAGGAAGAAGGAAGAAGGAAGAAGGAATGGGGAAGAAGGAAGGAAGAAGGAAGGAAGAGTTAACAAATTAGAACAATTTGACAATCACCAGTTAGCTAACTCCCAAACAACAAAGACTACTATGGCTTCTCAAAAAAAAATTCGGAAATCTGCTTGCAAACTGGGTGCCGAAGACTCTTTGAAATTAGCTTGGGAACATCACCAAGCGGGCCGTTTGTTAGAAGCTGAGAATTTGTACCTGCAAATAATACAAGTGCAGCCGGAATCAGCAAACGTGCTGTGCTTGTTGGGAATAGCGGCGAGACAGCAGGGAAAAATTGCCGAAGCGATCGACTTTTACGAACAGGCGATCGCCCAAAACCCCGATTTTGTAGAAGCACATTTAAATAAGGCTAATGTTTTGCTGGATGTAGGCGAGTATAAAAGGGCGATCGCCAGTTACGAACAAGTCATCAAAATCGAGCCAAATTCCGCACTCGCCTACAATAATTTGGGCTGGATTAAACAGCAATTATGCGAAATAGACGCAGCTATTTTATATTACCAAACAGCGCTGCGACTCGACCCCAACCTGCACGAAACAGCGCACAACTTAGGACATTTATTTAAACAAAAAAATTACTTAAACGAGGCGATAGCTTATTACCTCCACGCTTTAAAATTAAATCCAAATTTGACATATTCTCTGATGGGGTTGGGAACAGTTCTGCAACAGCAGGGGAAATTAGCCGAAGCTTTCAACTGCTACCAGCAAGCTGTAATACTAGAGCCAAACAATCCCGAAGCTCACAACAATGTAGGAGCATTTTTCCACGAACAAGGCAATGTAAAAGCAGCAATATCCCACTACCGACAAGCATTAAACTTAAAGCCAGACTTCGTGGAGGCTATTAATAATCTAGGACACGCTTTGGTCGATTTAGGAGAATTTCAAGAGGCTTTTTCTTGTCACAGTCGAGCCTTGCAATTGCAGCCAGACAACGCCACCGCCCACCTGGAATTAGGTTTGACTTTGCTATTGTTCGGAGATTTTCAGCGGGGTTTTGCTGAATACGAGTGGCGGTGGCGCACTCCGCAACTATCGCCCAGGCAATTTAAACAGCCTGTTTGGGATGGTTCGGATTTGCAGGGGAAAACTATTTTACTCCACGTCGAGCAAGGCTTCGGCGATTCTATTCAGTTTATTCGCTACGCGCCAATTATTCGCAGCCAAGGCGCTAAAGTTATGGTGGCTTGCTATCCAGAACTGATGCGGTTGTTTGCGACAGTTGCCGGCATTGAATATTTATCAGTTAGTCTTGAAGGTTTGCCAGAATTTGACGTTCACGCACCCCTGATGAGTTTGCCGCGAATTGTGGGGACTACTCTGGAAACAGTACCGGCAAATGTTCCTTATTTAGCTCCGCCTGATGAGTGCAAGTTTGCGCTTTCTTCTGATGCAAAATTGAAGGTAGGGATTGTTTGGGGAGGGAACCCGCAGCGCCGGAAAAACAATCAGCGTTCTTGCAGTATGAGCGATTTTATTCAATTTTTGGATATTCCGGGAATCGCTTTTTATAGTTTACAAAAAAACTTGTCCCAGAGCGATCGCACTTTGTTGAACCAACACTTAGTGCCGGATTTGAGTCCGCATTTGAGCGACTTTGCTGATACCGCTTCGGCGATATCTCAACTGGATTTAGTGATTAGTGTGGATACGGCTGTGGCGCACTTAGCCGGTGCTTTGGGAAAACCGGTTTGGGTGCTGCTTTCTTTTGCTCCTGACTGGCGTTGGCTGCTGGAGCGTGAAGACAATCCTTGGTATCCAACTGCGAGGCTTTTCCGCCAAAGTCAGCCGGAAAGTTGGCAAGAATTGTTTGAAGAAGTAAAGGCGGCTTTGAGTTTATTCGCGATCGCCAATACTGCTAGTTATTCCGAGGATTCTGCCCAAGCTCAGCTTGACTTCGTTTCGTTCGCAATGACTGCTAATAATACGCCTGACCTCGATTCTGTGGCTCTCAAAATGACAGGTGCAAGCGTGGTTCAAGAGAGTAAACAAATATTTTTGATGGCGAGCGAAGTGTTAGCAGAAGGCTCCGCAGCTAAGCAATCGCAGGGGATTGAGACATCGGTTGCGATCGGCACGGCTGGCGATAATTTGGTTGTTTTAGACGATTTATTGCGGCAAGCAGAGCATTTAATGGAAACAGGCGATAAAGAAGAGGCGATCGCTCTTTACGAACAGATAATATCTCTTGATCCAAATTGCGTCCAAGCGCGGATTAATTTTGGTTTTCTCAAGCAAGAAAAGGGCGAATTAGATGCAGCTATCCCGCATTACCAAGAAGCTTTAGCGATCGATCCAAATATTCCTCAAACAGCTTACAACTTGGCAAAAATTTTTGAGGAACAAGGTCAAGTGGAAGAGGCGATCGCGCATTACGAGCAAGCTCTTGTCGCTCAACCGGATTTCGTTCCCGCCCTGATTAATTTAGCGGTGGCGCTGCAAGAAAAAGGCGAACTTGTAAGGGCGATCGAGCTGTACCGGCGAGCGCTGGAAATTCATCCGCATAGTTGGGAAGCTTACAACAATCTCGCAACAGTGTTGCAAGAACAGGGCAATTTAGAAGATGCGCTGGAGTATTATCACAAAGCTCTAGAATTGCTGCCGAATTTTGTGGAAGCTATCAACAATTTAGGCAGGACGTTTCTGGAAAAAGGCGCGGTAGAAAATGCGATCGCCTGTTACAGACGGGCGATTCATTTAAGCCCCAACCACGCTAGCGCTCACCTGAATTTGTCCTTGGCTTTGCTGTTGGTGGGAGATTTGGAAAATGGTCTGGCAGAATACGAGTGGCGCTGGGAAATTAAAGAATTTCACACTGGTCACTCGTGTTTTTTGACGGGGCCGGAAAATACAGTTTCGGCGAGAGAATACCGGCCCCTGTGGGACGGTTCTGATTTGGTGGGAAAGACTATTTTGCTGCACGCCGAACAAGGTTTAGGCGATTCGCTTCAGTTTATCCGCTACGCTGCGAGTGTCAAAAATAAAGGCGGTAGGGTAATTGTTGGTTGTTACCCGCAATTGCACCGTTTGTTTGCAACGGTTGACGGCATTGATTTGCTAATAGTTAAAGGCGAGCCGCTGCCGGAATTTGACGTGCAAGTGCCGATGTTGAGTTTGCCGTATATTCTCGGTACAAAGCTGGAAACAATACCGGCAAATACTGCTTATTTATCACCGCCTGCAGGTGCTGAATTTACGCTTCTGCCCGATCGCAATTTGAAAGTTGGGATTGTCTGGGCGGGGAATCCAAAACACCGCAAAAACAAGCAGCGTTCTTGCAGTTTAAGCCAGTTTCTGCCGCTTTTGGACGTTTCGGGGGTAAGTTTTTACAGCTTGCAGAAAGAGGTTTCCGAGGCCGATCGCGCGCTGTTAAATCAAACGCCGATCGTAGATTTGAGCCCGCATTTTGGGGATTTGGCCGATACTGCTGCTGCGATCGCCAAACTGGATTTAGTCATTAGTGTCGATACCGCTGTCGCCCATCTGGCGGGCGCTTTGGGCAAACCAGTGTGGATTTTGCTGGCGTTTTCGCCGGATTGGCGGTGGCTGCTGCAGCGTGAAGATAGTCCTTGGTATCCGACGGCGCGGCTGTTTCGCCAGCATCAGCGGGGCGACTGGGAGGGTGTTTTCGCTCGGGTTGGGGAAGCTTTAGGCGCGGTTACTGCGGCATTTGTGCCGGCGGATTCGGCGGATGCAGAGTTTCGGTTGGGCGTGGATTTGCAGCAGCAAGCCGATTTTGGCGGTGCGATCGAATGTTATGAGCGGGCGATCGCGATCGATCCTAATTACGCAGCCGCCTACAGCAATTTAGGCGTTGTCAAACAGCAAACGGGCAGGCTAACAGAGGCGATCGCGCACTACCGACAAGCCCTAGCAATCGACCGGAATTTGGCGGAAACTGCAAGCAATTTGGGCAGCGCGCTCGCGGAAGCAGGGGAGACTGAAGAGGCGATCGCAGAATACGAGCGGGCGCTTTCTTTGAACCCGAATTGCGCGGAAGCGCTGATTAATTTGGGCCTGTTGCGGGAAGAGCAAGGAGATGTTGCGGAAGCTGTAAGGTGCTACGAGCAAGCGATTCAAGTCAATGCTAATTGCGCGGTGGCTTATTTGAATTTGGGAATTGCTTTGGAGGGACAAGGGGAGGAAGGGAAAGCGATCGCGAATTATGAACGGGCGATCGCGATCGAGCCAAATTATGTGGATGCCCTGCATCATTTAGCATACGCCTCGATCCGACAGGGCAAAATTCCAGATGCGATCGCATACCACGATCGAGCTCTGGCGCTGCAACCGGATTTGGCAGAAACCGATCTCGCTTTCGGGAGTTCGCTGTCAAGCCCAGATAAGTTGGATGAGGATATAGCTGTTTGCCAGCAAGCGATTCAGGCATTGCCAGCCAGTGCGCAGGCTCACTGCAATCTGGGAATTGTCCTGCAGAAACAGGGCAAAATTGAAGATGCGATCGCCTGCTATCAGCAAGCTTTGAGCCTGAAACCCGCCTTTCCAGAAGCTTTGAACAATCTCGGCAAAGCTTTTGAGGAAGCGGGAAAAATGGCAGAGGCGATCGATTGTTACCGTCGTGCGATCGAACTCAAACCCGGTTATATCAATCCCCTCTACAGTTTGGCAAGTGCTTTGCACAATCGCGGACAATTTGCGGATGCTGTCACCTACTACAGCCAAGCAGTTAAATTCAATGTCGCTAGCCCCGAATGTCACCTAAATTTAGGTTTAGCTTTGCTGCTGGCGGGAGATTTTCAGCGCGGTTTTTCCGAGTACGAATGGCGACTGCTGGTTCAACAAAAAGAGTACCCGGACTACAGTTTTCAACAGCCGGTTTGGGACGGCAAATATTTGCAAGGAAAAACTATTTTGCTTTGCCCGGAACAGGGTTTAGGCGATGCAATTCAGTTTATCCGCTACGCAGATTTAGTCAAGCAGAAAGGCGGTAGGGTAATTGTTTGGTGTTTGCCGCACTTGCAGCGCTTGTTTGCACAAGTTGCGGGAATCGATGGATTAATAGTTAATCCAGAGGATGCGCCGGATTTTCACGTTCGCGCGCAGCTAATGAGTTTGCCGCACCTTTTGGGAACAACATTAGAAAGTATACCGGCGAATGTTCCTTATTTAGCTTCGCCGCCCGGTTTGGAATGTACTATTCGCCAAACTGCTAATTTGAAAATAGGGATTGTGTGGTCTGGAAATTCTCAACATTCCCAAAATAAAGTGCGATCGTTACCCCTAAATTTGTTGTCCAAACTGTTAGATATTCCGGGAGCAGAATTTTACAGCTTGCAAAAGGAAATGACAGCAGACGATAGCGCTTTGTTAGAGCAAATGCCCGTAACAGATTTAAGCTCTAATTTGCAAGACATGGCCTATACTGCGGCTGTAATATCGGCTCTGGATTTAGTAATTTCTGTAGATACTGCTGTGGCGCACTTGGCTGGTGCTTTGGGCAAACCAGTGTGGATTTTGCTGTGTTTTGTGCCGGATTGGCGGTGGATGTTGCAACGCGAAGATAGTCCTTGGTATCCGACGGCGCGGCTGTTTCGCCAGTCTACAGCGGGGGATTGGAAAGGAGTTTTAGAACAAGCTAGTTTGGCGCTCAGAGAAAAAATTGTCCAGCATCAAGAAGCTCTACCGTCAAGAGAAACTCAAACCAATATTGAATTATATCAAAAACAGTTCAATCAGGGAAATTTTCTCAAGTCGCAAGGTAGATTTGCCGAGGCGATCGCTTATTTTAAAAATGCTTTAGTTTTGCAGCCGAATTCGATAGAAGCCGCCACTAATTTGGCAGTGACGCTGCACCAAACAGGCGATTTAGCCGAAGCTGCCACCTATTATCAGCGCGCGATCGAAACCGACCCTAACTGCGCTCAAGCGCAGAATAACTTGGGTATTTTGCTGCAAGATCGAGGCAATATAGCCGATGCTGTATCTTGCTTTCAAAAGGCGATTGCCCTGAATCCGATTTACGTCAAAGCTCTCAACAATCTCGGCGCGACACTCCAGAAGCAGGGCGAGTTACCGAGTGCGATCGCCTGTTTTCATCAAGCACTTTCTGTCAATTCCAATTACGTGCCAGTCCTGGTAAATTTGGGTGTGGCGCTGCAAGCAAAATGTCAGTTAGCCGAAGCAGAACGCCTTTACGAGCGTGCAATTGAAGCAGAACCGAACAATCCTAAAGGACACTATCACCTGGGAACTTTATGCTTGGGTGCGGGCAAAATAGAACAGGCAATTTATAGCTTGGAACAAGCAATATCATTAGATCCAAGTTATGTAGAAGCATTTACTAATTTAGGCAGTGCTGTTGAACAATTAGGAGACGCTAATCGGGCTATTGCCTGTTATAAAAAAGCTCTCGAAATAGATGCCAACTGTATTAAGGCTCACTTCAATTTAAGCTTAGTATTGCTGTTGACTGGGGACTTACCGCGCGGTTTAGCAGAATACGAGTGGCGCTGGCAAACAGAACAGGCGAAAAAATTGCCACGGTTGAATTTTGACCAACCAGTTTGGGAGGGTTCAGCTTTGAACGGGCAAACTATATTGCTCCGATCCGAACAAGGTTTGGGCGATGCGATTCAATTTGTGCGATACGCGGCAATTGTGCAGCAAAAAGGCGGCAAAGTAATCATTTCTTGCTATCAAGAACTGAAGCGTTTGTTTAAGCATATTCCTGGGATTGAACAAGTGGTGGTTCGGATGGATGAATTGCCGGATTTCCAAGTGCAAGCACCGCTGATGAGTCTGCCGCATATTCTGGGAACAAATTTAGAAAATATACCGGCAAATGTTCCTTATTTAGCTGCGCCGCCGAATTGGCAATTTTCCCTAAATTCCGATCGCAATTTCAAAGTAGGGATTGTGTGGGCGGGAAGTTCGGAACATTTAAAGGATTTTCAGCGATCGAGCGACTTAAGCTATTTTATGCAATTGTTAGATATTGCCGGTGTCAGTTTTTACAGTCTTCAGAAAGAAATATCGCCGGGCGATCGTACTTTGTTAACTCAAATTCCCGTTATAGATTTGAGCGACAATTTGAACGATTTTGCCGATACTGCGGCGGTGATATCGCAACTAGATTTAGTAATTTCCGTGGATACCGCTGTCGCGCACTTAGCCGGTGCTTTGGGTAAACCCGTATGGATTTTGCTTTGTTTTATGCCGGATTGGCGGTGGATGTTGGAACGCGAAGACAGCCCTTGGTATCCGACGGCGCGGCTGTTTCGGCAGCAAACACCGGGGGATTGGATGGGAGTTTGCGATCGGGTAAAAACAGCCTTAAAACACCTAATCTCTACTCGTTCCCAGGAAGATCCCGGTAACGCAGATCCCGAGACTTTGCCTCGATTTTCCTTATCGCCCGCACAGGTAAAATTTTACCTAGCAAATGCCTTACGAAAACAAGGGAAAAAAGCAGACGCAGCCGCTCGCTACGAACAAGTAATTGCCGCCTCACCCCGCCACGCAGAAGCCCACAGTTATTTAGGTTATCTCAAACAGGAAAACGGGCAAATAGCCGAGGCTATTGCTCATTACCAAAAATCGCTAAAAATTAATTCCAACCAGGCTGAAACTAACTTATACTTGGGTTCCGCCCTCGAAGATCAGGGACAAGTCGCAGAGGCGATCGACTTATACAATAAAGCAATTCAACTATGTCCAAACTCGCCAAATTGGCGCTTGAGACTAGCCTTAGCTTTGCTTTTAACTGGAAATTATGAGCGCGGTTTTACGGAGTACGAATCGCGCTGGCAAACTCAAGAATTGGAGCAGCGCTATTTTGAGCAACCACTTTGGGACGGCTCTGATTTGCAGGGAAAAACAATTTTATTGCACCCAGAACAAGGTTTTGGCGATACGATACAGTTTATCCGCTACGCACCTTTAGTCAAGGAAAAAGGTGGCAAAGTTGTTGTGGCTTGTCATGTCTTGCTGAAGCGTCTATTTGAAGGAATTGCAGGAGTCGATCGAGTAGTAGTGCGGCCGAGCGATATGGTGGATTTTCAAGTGCAAGCCCCGCTGCTAAGTTTGCCGCGAATTCTGGGAACGACTTTGGACAATCTACCGGCGAATATTCCTTATTTAGCCCCGCCACAGGATTTTAAATTTTCCCTAGAGCCGAACAATCAACTAAAAGTAGGTATTGTGTGGGCGGGCGGCCCGCTGCACCGCAACAATCATCAGCGATCGTGTAAATTGAGCGATTTTGTGAAATTTTTAGATGTTCCGGGAGCGAGTTTTTACAGCCTTCAGAAAGATCTGTCAGCAGGCGATATCACTTTATTAAATCAACAGCAAATTGAAGATTTGAGCGAACATTGCGTCGATTTTGCCGACACCGCAGCAATTATTTCCCAACTGGATGTAGTAATTTGTGTTGACACTGCTGTGGCTCATTTAGCGGGTGCTTTAGGCAAACCAGTCTGGGTTTTGCTGTCTTTTGTTCCCGATTGGCGGTGGATGCTGGAACGCGAAGATAGCCCTTGGTATCCCACTGTGCGTCTGTTTCGCCAGCAAAAAGCGGGTGACTGGGATGGAGTTTGCGATCGTATAAAAGCAGCCTTGCTAGAGAGGGCGGGCACGGAGGCACCGCCCTTACAATCTACTCGTTATCAGGCTGAGCCTGGCAACGCAGATTCTGATGATCAGTCTCAAATCCAACGCCCAGAAACTCCCCCACAAATTACCGGAATCGGCATTAGTTGGCCAGTCAGCATCACCAGCGGCTGGGGAATTTACGGCATGAATTTAACACTGCAACTGCTGCGAAATTCCGCCTGGGAAGTTGCACTTTTAGTACCGCCATCTATCACCTCAGAATCTATCAATCCGCTGCATAAATCCCTGTTATTACCGGTAGTAGAAAAGCAGAAATATTTTCAGGAATTAGTAACCGCAAATTCAGACAAACAGATTACTTGCAACTTTCCCGTACTTTACGCTTTGGGGAATAATTTAGCATCCTCTGGAGTTGAGAATCAAATTACCAGCGCTTCTCAAATAGGAGTCATATTTTTTGAAGACACGCGAATCACAGCAGAAGCACTAGAAAAAGCCAAAAAATATAGCGCAATTGTCGCCGGTTCTAACTGGAATGCGGATGTTTTGAAAAGCTGTGGCTTGACTAATGTGGCGATGGTAAATCAAGGAATTGACCCCGCAATTTTTCATCCTGCACCCAAATCTAATCTATTTGGCGATCGCTTCGTCATTTTCTCTGGCGGCAAACTGGAATATCGCAAAGGTCAAGATATTGTAATTGCCGCTTTCAAACGATTTCGCGCCAAACATCCAGAGGCTTTGCTATTAACAACATGGCACAATTTTTGGCCTCAGTATATGTTAGGAATCGAACAAACCGGAAACGTTGCCGGACTTCCCAATATCAACCGCGACGGAAGTTTAGGAATTTCCCAATGGTTAGCGGCTAACGGTTTGCCGACTGACTCTTTTATCGACATCGGCTTAATTCCCAATCACCTCGCCGGACAAATTTTGCGAGAAGCCGACTGCGCTGTTTTCACCAACCGCTGCGAAGGCGGAACTAATTTAGTCGCGATGGAAAGTATGGCCTGCGGAATTCCGACTATTTTATCAGCAAATACTGGTCATTTAGACTTGATTTACCATAACATTTGCTATCCTTTATCGAGTCAGGGACGAGTTAAACCGACTGCTCATTTTTCCGGTGTAGAAGGTTGGGGAGAGTCTGAGGTTGCAGAAGTTGTTGAGGCTTTGGAGCAAATTTATACTAATCGCGAAGAATCAAAAAGTCGCGGTTTAGCTGCGGCTAATTTTATGCTCAATTGGACTTGGGAAAAACAGGTTAAGCGTTTTCTTGATGTTATATCAAATTCGCTTTAACAATTATTTTTTCCGGCTAATAAAATTCGCTACTACACAAACAACGTCCGCTTTTGCAGCCTAAAGAATAAAGAATCAAGATTAACTTGCGATTTGTCCCAAGAACTTTTTAGCACTATTCACGCTTTCCATATCGTAAAGTTCCCGGTTGTAACAAACAATTTGTGCTACCAACTTTTGATGATATTGCTGAGCTTTTGCCAACATAGAACCCTGGGAACGCCGATAATTGACAACTACTTCTCTCGTTCCCAAAAAGGGGATATTGTGCTTGTGGCAGTTAACCCAAAACTCCCAATCTTCGTAACCTTCTTTCATCCCAACTTTGTACCCGCTGACCAAATCCAAAATAGATTTGTGATAGAGTGAAGACGGGTGAATCATGTTAGATTGCTTGATATTTTCGGGAGAATACAACTCGTAACTGGGTACTATGCGATTTTCAGTGCCAAACATTTGATAAGAACCAAATGCTACGCAAGGTACATTTGATTTTAAACATATTTCTAAAAGGTCAGTCAAGGCGTTTTCAGCTAGGATATCATCGGCATCTAAAGGCATAATGTATTCACCGTTTGCTGCTGCTATGCCAGCATTTCTAGCACTTGAAAGCCCTTGATTTGTTTGTTCTACAAGCCTAATTTGATATTGGGGATTTGCTACTATTAAATTTTTGGCAACTGTGCTGGTAGTATCTAAGCTGCCGTCATTGACAATGATAATTTCCCAATTTTTGTAAGTTTGGTTAATTACGCTAGTTACTGCTGCCAGCAAAAAATGAGATTGATTGTAGCAGGGAATAATCACAGATACCAAAGGTCGATATGCCAATTGTGGCGATGCTGAAACTTGTTTGACACTTTCTGATTGTAAATTCTGTGCCGAATTTCTAGCAGCTTGCAAGCTGTAAAGATAAATCTTGGGATGGACGATCGCTAATTGATTCAAATTAGTATTTTGATACTCATTTACTAACTTTGGATATCTCGACAAGTATTCTTGTTTGACAAAAATCAAGATATTCTGAGCGTACCAAGGCTCTACTTTGTCATTGTTCCATATTTTTTTTCTCAAGCAGTCAATAACTGCATAGCCGTTTTTCTGAAAGTAATAAACCCAATATTGTGGCCACTGTTCGTTAACGTGTTCGACGCCTCCTTGAAATGGTATCGCAGCAGAAAACAGAATCACTGGTGCTAGTTGAGTGAGAGAATTAACAAAATTTTCGGCACAGCTAGCCGGCAAATGTTCGGCAACTTCCAGAGAAATTGCTAAGTCAAATTTTCTATTTATTTGCAGCGGTTGCTTTAAATCGGCGGATTGGAACTGATTTAAAGGAATTTGTAAAATAGTGCGATCGACATAATCGCCATCTATTCCCAAACAATCAGCAATTCCCAACTTATGAAACGCAGCTAACCAACTTCCCGTACCGCAGCCCACATCTACCACACTTTTAGGTAAAATGGGTTGCAGCAAGTCTAACAGCAGGGGAATAATTTCTCTAGCAGAAGCGCGAGTTCCTTCTCCGATTAATTGGTAAAAATCTCTTGTATAAGATGACTGTTGGTTTTGATTAGTTTGGCTGGCTGTTTGAGAATTAATTGTCTCTAAACGGCTAATATTGTAACCCTGCAAATGTGCTGGCAACTGCCAGGAAATATTAGGATCCGGTTGATGTTTTACTGGCTCGACATTACCCCGCCAAGCAGCCCCCATAATTTGCATTGTTTGATATACTACCGTTTGCCATCCCCTTTGCTTCAAGTAATCTAAACCTTGAGCAACATCTGGAGCAGTTAAATCGTGAAATAAAATTATTGCATCTTCCTCAGCCAATTTTTCGCAAACAATTGCGTCATTTAACGGCCCATCACCTCCGTGTTCTCCGTCAATAAAAATTAACGACCATTTGCGGTTGAATTGAGCGGAAAATTCTTCTACTCTTTGGGGGCTATAGCCGGGTATTAGCTCGACTGATGTTTGAACGCCCGACGCATTTAGAGCGCCTTGAATTGAATCGATTACGCTTTGTCTGATATCTTCTCTTTCTAACAGCGGATCGACGACATCTAACTCAACTCCTGCGAGGGCTAAGTGACAAGCAGACCAACCTAGCCAGCAACCTATTTCTAATGCTTTTTTACCTTTGAATTGGAGGGCTGTATTGTAAAGAATGTGGGCTTCGTCGCGATTCAAAAACCCGATGAATGGATAGCGCTTGTCTGCATACCAATTATGCGGAACTTCCCGGCGCAAATAAGGCCAGTTACTCGTATTTGGATCGGCAACAATCATATTGGGGAAATAGGAGTCAGGTATAATTATTTGGAACCCTGGCGAGACATAATCCCCTGGATTTAATAAATTATTTTTGCTAATTTCAGGTTGTTGGTAAGTCATTTGGGGTTCTTGAAATATTTGTACTGCTTCGTGTTTTTTAGGTTGGTAACGGACGCTGATTTCCAGTATGTCGCCGTCAGTTGCCATCAATTGTACTCGGTCAAACTGCTGGCGGCCAGCTAAATGCAAAATGCCGATCGCCTCCTGTGGCAAGTACGGCTCCACAAAACAGCCTCGCTGCTTGTCCCAAACCGGAAAACCGTTGAATATCCAATTACACCAAGCTGGGAGCATTTCAGTGAGATTGAACAATTCGCCACTGTAAACAGCGAGGTTCAGGGCAAATTGATCTGTCATGACACAGCCGGATTTTTGCAATCCTTGATTGAGTTTATCAGCCCATATTTTCCAGTGCAAAGCATCTTTTCGGAGGGCGAAAACTCCGGCATTTAATATCGGATAACTGTAGAATTTATTAGCGATTTCTTCACCAAAGTTAGCTTCGTATTGTTGATAAACCCACTGCCAAAACTGAGGCAGTTGCCCGTACTGCTGCAAGCTAGCTCTGTGAACTTCGGGAACAATTGCCAGTCCCCGGCGCGATGCTCCTTCAACCAACAAATTAATGGCTCTCCAGTCTTGAACCCAAGCATCCGCATCTATCCAAATGTATATATCAAAATGGGGAAAGTATTTTCGCAAACAAGGTCTAACTAATAATCCTTTTAAATGTTCGGGAGCTTCATTTCTGCCAGGAAAGTCAAAGTCCCAATCTGGCTTTTGAATGATATTAACTTGTGTATCCAGCCACTGCAACTGTTCGGGAGTGCAGCCGAGATCGAAAAAGCCGATCGCCACATTTTCACCCTCTGGTTTTTCCCGCACCGATAAAATAGTGCCTCGCACCAATTCAAAGTAATTTGCATCGGCGGCCGTGATGATGATAATCTGCATAAATAGCTTTTATTATACAATCAAACTGCTGAGTATACCGTAGGGTGCGCCATGCGCGCTTTACTATAGTGTAGGGTACACCATGCGTACCTGACTATAGGCTAGCAATATTCATAAAACTATACTATCGAGGAGGAATTGTGAAAAACCACAAAGGGAAAGTTTATCTAGTCGGTGCGGGGCCCGGAGATTGTAACTTGATGACAGTGCGATCGCACAAACTGCTATCCCAAGCCGAAGTCCTAATCTACGACGCTCTCATCGACATCCCGCAACTAGAATTAATCCCAGCAACTTGTCGGAAAATCGAAGTCGGGAAACGCGGCGGTCAACCTTCCACCCAGCAGCAAGAAATTAACCGTTTGCTGGTAGAACATTGCAAAATAGGAAAAAAAGTAATTCGCTTAAAAAGCGGCGATCCGTTTATTTTTGGCCGTTCTAGTTCTGAAATTCAAGCATTAATAACAGCGGGATGCGACTTTGAAGTAATAGCCGGGATTTCATCAGCCCTAGCCGCACCTTTACTAGCAGGAATTCCTCTCACTGATCCGGTAATGAGTCGCTGTTTTGCAGTGATGAGCGCCCACGAACCGGATGCTTTAGAATGGGAAGCATTAGTGCAGATAGAAACTTTGGTAATATTGATGGGAGGGCGAAATCTGAGCGAGATCGTCTGGCAATTGCAAAAGCACGGACGATCGACCGAAACTCCGATCGCCATTATTCGAGATTGCGGCCGCCCCGAACAGCAAATATGGCTGGGTACTCTCTCAAATATTGTACAGCAAACAGCAGGTCAATCTCTATCGCCTTGCGTGATAATAATTGGGGAAGTAGTTAGATTGCGCGAATATTTAATCCAGCCAGAAAGCACAAATATGATCGATACACCCGTCACCACTAATAACAGCCAATTGCCGCTAGCAGGAAAAACCATTTTAGTCACGCGATCGGTTTCTCAGTCGGCTGAATTTAGCGATCGACTCCAGCAACAAGGAGCTCGCGTTATCGAAATGCCCGCCTTGGTAATTGGGCCGCCGTCCACTTGGGAACCATTAGACAGTGCGATCGCACAATTGTCAAGCTTTCACTGGTTAATTCTCACTTCCCACAATGCTGTAGACTGCTTTTTTCAACGATTACAAGCAAAAGGCAAAGACGCCCGCAGCTTGTTTGGCATTAAAATTGCAGTTGTCGGCAAAAAAACAGCCGAAAGTTTGCGATCGCACTCTCTACAACCAGACTTTATTCCCCCCAACTTTGTCGCCGATTCCCTAGTCGATAACTTCCCCGATAACTTGCAAAGCTGCAAAATTCTATTTCCGAGAGTAGAAAGCGGCGGCAGAGAAGTTTTAGTTAAAGAATTCACCGCCAAAGGAGCGCAAGTAATAGAAGTGCCAGCTTACCAATCTTGCTGTCCCGAAACTATCGACCCGATCGCCCTATCCGCACTCCAAAATCAAGCCGTAAATATCATAACTTTTGCCAGTTCAAAAACCGTGCATAACTTTTGCAATCTCATACAACAAAGCCCAAAATTGTCCCTGTCTAAGGATTGGTTGGAAAACGTTTGCATCGCATCCATCGGGCCGGAAACTTCCAAAAGCTGTCAGAATTTATTGGGTAAGTTAGATGTGGAAGCCAAAGAATACACGTTAGACGGATTGACTGAGGCGATCGTCCAATGGGTTGCAGAATATCAAAATGTATAAGTGCGATCGAACAGCAGTTGATTATCTAATCTGTTGGTTGTAAAATTGTTGTAATCTCATTTTAAAAAAGTTATCTGTAAGGACACGGCAGTGCCGTATGCTTACAGATAATCGCGTACAATCTCTAAGTTGCAAGACTTTGATGAATTCGGATAAAAAAGTTGTAAAATAACTAGGAAAAAAGAAACATGACCGCAAAAGACCAACTTCTTCAAGAACTCGACCAAGTACCAGAACCCTTGCTGCTGAAAGTGCTTGAATTTGTCCGTTCCTTAAAGACTGAAGAAGAACAACAAAAACTAGAAGCCAAAGCATGGCAGGGATATCTAGATTCAGAACGCGAAAGAAAGGAGGTTTACCGTTGCCTTGCCAACTCCTAATTTTTTCAGCAAAAGTATGGTTTTAAGTATCCACGCCAGACAGATAGAGAGCTTTGGTGGCACTCCTGGTGTCAGAGACGAAGGTTTGTTAGAGTCGGCTTTGGCTCAACCGCAAGCAACTTTTGGCGGTCAATTTTTGCATCCAGCAATTAGCAGCGAACAAGCGGTAGCCTATCTCTATCACATAGCGATGAATCATCTCTTTATTGACGGCAATAAACGAACGGCTTTTGCAGTGACAGATACCTTTTTGCGCTTAAATGGTTGCACTCTGAATTTGACGGACGATCGAGCATATGATTTAGTCATGCGAGTCGCACGGGGAACTATGACTAAGGAAGAACTAACCACCGAGTTTGAGTCATGTATTTTTAAGTTTTAATAAGTAAGTTGGGCAGCCTACGTTGAGATTAAGTAAGGTGCAGCGTACTCACCCTACATTGAAAAAGCGAATCGCGGAACAAAAAAGCGAGTAAAATTATCACTAAAGAACAAAGCCGATCGCCTTTGCGTCAAATCAGTAATAAAACTAAACAGAAAAAAGCACAAACCGCCGATCGCCCTTTCTTCTCCAAATCCCGCTACCCAACTACTAATTAGCAATAGCCATGAATATAAATTTTTCTCGTTACGACACCTTAAGCACCCTGCTAACAGGAACTACCGCAGCCTTAACCATAGTCATCAGCCAACCCGCGATCGCCAAAACCCCCCAAGAAGTCGCCAGCATTGCCGGGCCGCTGACAGTACAAATTAACAGTTCCCTCGGAGACGGTTCTGGCGTAATTATTGCCAAAAACGGCAAAACTTACACAGTTTTAACAGTCAATCACGTCGTAGAAAAAGCAGACGTGAAATACACCGTTCGCACGTCTTTAGGAAAAAACTATCAAGCAAGCTCCGTCACCCGTTTGCAAACCGCCGAAACTGACCCAGATTTAGCCGTAGTCAAATTTGAAAGTCCCGAAGAATATCCAGTCGCGACGATCGCAGATTCCGATTTAGCCGTCATCGGCACTCAAATCTTCGTTTACGGCTATCCCGCTACCGGCGGACTTTTCGGCGCCGAACGAGAACCCGAACTCTCTCCCGGACTCGTTACCAGCCGCCCGCGCAACCGCCCAGAAGGTTACACTTTGCGGTATCAAGCCGTAACTTGGAGTGGTATGAGTGGTGGGCCAGTTTTCGACTCCGAAGGCAGAGTCATCGGTTTGCACGGACAAGGCGAATTCGGTTTTGCTCAAACCAGTTCCGGGGAAGTCGCCCCGATTAAAACCGGATTTAACGCAGCAGTTCCAATCAATACATTTATCGCGAAGCTAGTGGCGGCGGGAATAAACAAATCCGAGTTAAAAGTAGACAATACTCCCCCAACGAGCGGCCCGGTATCCACCGCCAATCCGCAAGACGCCCAAGCCTATTATTTTCGAGGACTTTCGCTGTTAGATCGAGGAGATGCTTGGGAGGCGATCGCGGATTTCAACAGAGCACTCGCTTTCAAGCCCAAATATACCCCTGAATTGTATTTTAATATCGGTAATGCCCGCACTTTCATCACCGCCGGCTTGCCCCCACAGGAATCCACACGCGGTTCCACTGCTATTCAAGCATACACGCGGGCGATCGAAGCCAATCCCGGTTTTGCCGACGCTTACTACAACCGAGCTTTAGCTTACCTGGACAACAAAGACCAACCGAAAGCAATTGCCGACTTTCAAAAAGCAGCAGAACTTTACAAACAAGGCGGAAGAACCAGCGCCTATCAAGACGCGCTCAACAGAATCAAACAATTGCAGTAGAATTAGAAGTTAACAATTAAGAATTAAGAATGAATAATCCCATTTTTAATTCTTGATTTTTTTTTATACAAACAGCAGGTAAATAAACATGACTGCTATAACATTAAACCTCAATTCCATTATTAAATTAACTTCCGAACAGTTTTATCAACTGTGTGAAGAAAACCCGGGACTGAAACTAGAACGCAGCGCCAACGGAGAATTAATTGTCATGCCGCCAACCGGAGGAGAAACAGGGAAACGCAACTCAAAACTTAACTTACAGGTAGGAATTTGGAACGAACAAACCGAACTCGGCGAAGTGTTTGATTCCTCCACAGGATTTACCCTCCCAAACAAAGCCGATCGCTCTCCCGATGCGTCTTGGGTAGAAAAATCGCGCTGGGAGGCTTTGACGCCCGAACAAAGAGAAAAATTCATCCCGCTTTGTCCCGATTTTGTCATTGAATTAGTCTCACCCAGCGACAGCCTGAAAAAAACTCAGGACAAAATGCAAGAATATATGGAAAATGGCTGCCGTTTGGGTTGGCTGATTAACCGGAAAAAACGGGAAGTTGAAATTTATCGCCCCGGTCAAGATGTGGAAGTTTTACAATCTCCTCTCACCCTTTCTGGGGAAAATGTTTTGCCGGGATTTGTTCTCAATTTGCAAAAAATTTG
Source organism: Microcoleus sp. MOSTC5 (assembly GCF_036701825.1). NCBI lineage: Bacteria > Bacillati > Cyanobacteriota > Cyanophyceae > Oscillatoriales > Microcoleaceae > Microcoleus > Microcoleus sp. MOSTC5. The sequence goes on from NZ_JAUBRK010000046.1 coordinate 63,165, forward strand.
GAATTAGTAGAATTAAATTTTGACTTATATCATCTCCGGTAAAATAACCGTTACTATTTCGTAGTGAAGAATGCAAGTCAGAGCGCATTAGATCGAGACTCTCCCTCTTCACTACGAACCAATTTTGTTATTATCGTTCGATAGATATAATATTAGCTGGAAATTTGATAAAAAAATTATAAGTACCTATAAAATTAACGCCCTAGAATTATGGTTCAAACAATTGGCACTGGTCTGCTATTCCGTGGTGGAATCTGGGTGACAGCGCCAACTCAATAATTCTTCCATTTGGATTGGTCTATGATATAACCCTAGAGCCATAGCAGGAGTTATCCCTTTACCCACGCTGCTGTGAGGTCGAACCCAATTGTGTACTAGCTGCAGTACATCGAGCGATCGCTGTAATCCTTCCACCTTCTTGGCGTAAGTCGGGCTTGCTGAATAAAGAGAAAAACTAGATGTTTTATGGGTTTGTCAGCGCGGCTGGGGTAGTCAAAAGCAAGCATTGCTGGTAAGATGGCTCAAAACCCGTGCATCACCACCTGCGATCGTGTACCGAAAAGTTGAGCAAGCCCCAAGCCCAGCAGCAGACTTTGAACTCCCCAACGGATGCGCGTTGGCAGCAGATAATCGTTGGGTCATCATGGCAAAAATAATTCCGTGGTCAGAATTTGAAGCAGAATATGCTCAAAACTTCGTGACAGAAAAGGGACCCCCGGCTAAATCATTTCGGCTGGCGTTGGGGGCATTAATTATTAAGGAAAAATTGGGAATTAGCGATCGAGAGACGGTGGAACAAATCCGAGAAAACCCTTACCTGCAATACTTTATCGGTCAATCATCCTACAGCAATGAAGCGCCCTTCGACCCATCGTTATTGGTTCATTTTCGACAAAGAATAAGTGTCGATATAGTTAACAAAATCAATCAAAAAATGGTGAAGAGAATACGCGAAACCGCTGACTCGGAATCAGAAAAAAAAAGTTAGAAGCAGAAAGCAATTTGCCGAAAAATCGCGGAAAATTAATCCTTGATGCGACTTGCGCTCCAGCCGATATTAGTTATCCGACGGACTTAGGACTATTAAACGCAGCCCGAAAACACACCTAAAAAATTATAGATTCTCTCTATAAGCCTCTGAAAAGTCAAGTCAAGAAAAAACCTCGAACTTACCGTCTCAAGGCGAGGAAAGATTACTTAAAAGTTGCTAAGCAACGACGACCTTCTCGAAACCAAAAAACAAAAGCAATTAAAAAGCAACTCCAGTACATCAAAAGAAACTTATCTCACATTGAACAGCTCAAGGAGTTAGGTGCTGACCTAGGGAGTCTGAATAAAAGGGAATATAAGATGTTGCTAGTCGTGACTGAAGTCTATCGCCAACAACACTGGCTAGCTGAACATAAATAACAGAGTATTTCCGACAGAATTGTCAGTTTAAGCCAACCACATCTCCGTCCCATTGTGAGAGGAAAAGCAGGAAAACCAGTAGAGTTTGGAGCCAAACTCTCGGCGAGTTACTTTGAGGGATACGTATTTTGATATCGGCTCAGTTGGGATAACTTTAACGAGTCGGGAGACTTCAAAGCACAAATAGAAGCTTATTATAAATCAATACGGTTTACTTAAGGCTTGGGAGGCTTTAAGATTTTAAAAATAGGAGGATTAGTTTTTATTCCAGTACCTCT